>CAYQRP010000206.1:0-2605 GCA_964419815.1 uncultured Luteolibacter sp.
TGACCGAAAACTGTCGGACGGGTGCGCCGTGGTCGATGAGGGTTTCCGCTTCCATAGAGGTGGCAAATTGCGACGACCGAAACGATAGCAAGTTCAGTGCATGTTTACAATGCCCAATACTCGCTTTAATCGCTTACTGGAAGGGATAAAAAGTCAGAGCGCGTCACGGGAAGTGGGATTTAAAGCCCAAGCCCGACCCGGGATTTTGGCTTGATTTCCCCGAGTGCCAGCCCAGACTGGTACGAGAGATGAAATTGGGATGGTTGATACTGCCGCTGCTGGCTTCGGCCCTCTGCGTCCGTGCGCAGCTTCCTGAGTCCCCGTCTGATGTTTTTGCCGATCCGACTCTGCGAATGGATCGTGCTGCAGACCGTGCCGTCATTGTCGAGCGTCTCGCGCGCATTGAACGTGATCGCAGGGAAGTGGCGCGTGCGCGGGCAATGGCTGAAGGACGGCCGCTGCGTCGGGTCTTGGCTGAAGGAGGGGTTCATGAAATCGCGTTCTACGACGGAGATCAGCCTGTGTATTTCAAAACCGACAACACCAACGCTGCGATTTCCACCGGGGCCAATCAGTTGCGCACGTCTCCTTACTCGTTGTTGGGCAGCGGCATAGTCATCGGCATGTGGGATGGTGGCTCGGGTCGCGCGACTCATCAGGAATTCGGCAGCAGACTCGCTGTCATGGACGGTTCCGCTTCGATTGATCATGCCACTCATGTCGGTGGCACGCTGATCGGCTCGGGCGTGGTTGCGTCGGCCCGCGGGATGGCATCGTCTGCTCAGGTTGATTCTTACGATTGGAACAGCGACCTTTCGGAAATGACTTCACGCGGTGCGACCTCTGCGGGAGCTAGCGGGAAACTTTACATTTCGAATCACAGCTACGGATATGTTTCCGGCTGGGCTTATGTGAACGGAGGTTCTCCGTATCGCGCATGGGAGTGGTACGGATCGGGCACTACCGCTGCAGCCATCGACCCGGATTTCGGCATTTATAACACCACTGCGCGCGATCAGGACTCGCTCGCTTTCAACGCGCCCTATTATCTCATTTTTCGCAGTGCGGGCAACGACCGTGGCGAAAACCCGTCGGCCGGACAAAGCGTTGCGCTCTCGCCCGGAAGCTCGACGGTTGTTAACTACGATTCGTCTCTGCATCCCGCCGGCGATGCCAATTACCGTGGGGGATACGATACGATCAGTTATGCGTCCGTGGCAAAAAATGTCATCACGATCGGCTCCGCCACCGATGCCGTGACCAGTGGTTCGCGCGATGCCACGAAAGCAAACATGAGCACTTTCAGTTCGTGGGGGCCTACCGACGACGGTCGGATCAAGCCCGACGTCGTTGCCAATGGCGATGGCTTGTACTCGTCACTCAACGGCAGCAACACCTCCTATGGCACTTACAGCGGTACTAGCATGTCGTCGCCAAACGCTTGCGGATCCGCGGCTCTGCTCATCGAGCAATACGGCGCGTTGTTTCCCGGTGGTGCGATGCGGGCCAGCACACTCAAGGGTTTGCTGATCCATACCGCCGACGATCGGGGCAACACCGGGCCTGACTACCGTTTTGGTTGGGGATTGGTGAATGTGAAAGCGGCGGCCGATCTGATTCGCGACCACCATGCGCAACCGATCCGCCAACTCATGACGGAAAATCAAATTTCCACCGCAGTGACATCGCGCACGCATTCGTTTGTGTGGGATGGAATTTCCCCGATTCGGGCGACGCTCTCTTGGACGGATCCCGCGGGTACTTCCACCACCACCTCGGAATCACGCATTGCGAGGTTGGTGAACAACTTGCAGCTGAAGCTGATCGCACCCAACGGCACCGAGTATTTTCCTTATGTGATGCCTTTCGTCGGCACCTGGACGCAGGCATCGATGGAACTTGCCGCCACCACTGGCATCAACAACACCGACAACGTCGAGCAGGTGCTCATCACCTCGCCGCCAGTGAGTGGCACCTATCGTGCGGTGGTCTCCTACTCTGGAACGCTGAGCAACAGTTCGCAAAATTATTCCCTGCTGCTGAGCGGCAGTGCCGCCGAAGAACCTCCACCACCGCCCATCGCGCTCTCTGGCATCAGCCCGTCATCAGGCTTGTCCAACACGACGGTGACCATCGACCTCACCGGCGTCAGCCTGCGAGCCGACACCACGGTGAAGCTGAAAAAATCGGGTCAGCCCGACATCGTGGCGTCATCGGTGCAACTGATTGGCGAAAGTCTGCGTTGTCAGGTCAATCTTACAGGCGTGGCTTCTGGCTTATGGGATGTGCAGGCCGCGAATCCGTCGGGAGAATCCTCGACACTTGCCGGCGCGTTCACCGTGCTTGGTGCGATTTGGAGTGAAAATTTTGATGGCACGCTCAGTGGTTGGTCGTCGCAAGCGACCACAGGTGCCAACAGCTGGTCGCTCAGCACGGCTCTGAGTCACTCGCCGACAAAATCCTATTTTGCTCCCGCGCCTTCGAGCAAGACCAGCTGCGCACTCACTTCACCCGCCATCAGCATTCCGTCAGGAGCATCGAATCTGCAGTTGAAGTTCTGGCACCGCTACGAACTTCAGAGCGGTCAGGATGGTGGCAAGCTCGA
>CAYQRP010000207.1:0-2597 GCA_964419815.1 uncultured Luteolibacter sp.
TTTTCTCAAGGATCCAGCAAAGCGCGCACCATCGAGGCATCAAGCCTGCTGCCGATGTCGGCGTCCGCCAGCAAGTCGCTCGCAAGCTTGGCCTTCTCTTGCTGCATTTGATGGATGCGTTGCTCGACGGTATCTTGACACAGCAACTTGTGCACAAAGACCGGCTTGTCCTGGCCGATGCGATAGGCGCGATCCGTCGCTTGCGCCTCGGCCGCGGGATTCCACCATGGGTCGAAGTGGATGACCGTATCGGCCGCCGTCAGGTTGAGCCCCGTGCCACCGGCCTTGAGCGAGATGAGAAACAAAGGAACTTTTCCGGATTGGAAATCCTCGACCAGTTTTCCCCGATCCTTCGACGCACCGGTGAGCTTGAGATAGGCAATATTTTCGCGAATCAAGTGCGCCTCGATCAGCGCGAGCATGCTGGTGAACTGCGAGAAGATCAAAATCCGCCGACCTTCCTCGATCAACACCGCCAGCAACTCGGTGAGAAAGTCGAGCTTCGCCGATTCGTGGATGGTGTTGGCAAACTCGTCCGGCAAAAGCCGCGGATCGCAGCAAATTTGCCGTAACTTGAGCAAAGCATCGAGGAAGACGATCTGAAAGTCGCTGCCGCCGCGCGCTGCAATCGCCTCACGCACCCGCTTGTTCATCGTCGCGCGCACGGTTTCGTAAAGGTCCTTCTGCGCGGTGTGCAGTTCGATGAGGTGCACCAGTTCGGTTTTCGGCGGCAGCTCTTTGGCGACCTGATCCTTCGTTCGGCGCAAGATGAGCGGCGCGACTCGCTGCTTGAGCACGGCGTTGCGCTCGACATCACCGTCCTTCTCAATCGGCTTGCGAAAGCGGGTGTTGAAAGCCTCTTCGCTGCCGAGAAATCCAGGAACCAAAAATTTCATCAGGCTCCACAACTCGCCCAGGTGATTCTCGACCGGCGTACCGGAAAGACAAAGACGGTGGTTCGACTTGAGCCTGCAGGCCGCCTGCGCCACCTTTGCTCGCGGGTTTTTGATGTTTTGCGCTTCATCCAAAACAACCAAATGGTACGAGAAACCTAGTAGTTTCTCGATGTCACGATGCAGCAAGGCATACGAGGTCAGCACCAGGTCCGCATGCGGAATCGAACGCAGGTATTTCAAGCGATCAGGACCATTGAGCACGAGCACGCGCAGGCCCGGCGTGAATTTCAGCGCCTCGGCCCGCCAGTTTGGCACGACCGAGGTCGGCGCGACCACCAAGCTGGGCATCCCAGACGAACGACCCGATTCCTTTTCCGCCAAAATGTGCGTGAGCGTCTGCAGGGTTTTGCCCAGCCCCATGTCGTCGGCCAAAATCCCATGCAACCCGTGACGCGCGAGAAACTGCATCCAGCGAAATCCCGCGAGCTGATAATCGCGCAAAGTCGCGCGCAGTCCCTCAGCCGGCGGCACGGCCTCAATGCCGGAAAAATTTCGCAGTTTCGCTGAGAGTTCGTCAAGGGCGGGCGGAGCTTCAATGCCAAGATCACCAAGCCCCGCAAGAGCCGCAGCATCAAGCGCGTGGACGCGTGTCCTCGATGGAAATTTTGGATCAATCAGTGTCGCAAGGTGATGCAAAATCCGCCTTACCCGCCCGATTGGAAGTTTCAGCGCGTCGCCATTCGGCAAGGGCGCGTAAATGTGCCCGAGGTCCGGCCGATCCAAAGTTTCCTCAAGAAAATCACCCTCCAACAACTCGGCAAGAATCGGCAAGAGATCATGACGCTCGCCACCGACATCAAAACCAACCGACAGGCTGAACCACCCGCCTTCGACCGGCGCAAGCTCGCTGTCCCACCGCGAAGGGTCGGCCTCATAAACTCGGTGGCCGACATGGTCATCCACACTCACCCTCCAGCCCAAACCTTCCAAGCGGGCTATCATCTCGCCGCGAAACTGATGCCAAAACGCATCGATCGGCACCCGACCTGGATCAGGAAACCAGCGGTCGCTCGGTGTTTCCTCACGCGCGTCGCGCGATTTGAGGTTGATGAGAAACCGCCAGGCCGAGTTCGACTGCAAGGAAGAAAGACCCGTATCAATCAGTTGCTGCGCTGCGATATTTTCTGCCGCGGCATCATGCTCAAGGATGCCCCTTCGACCATCGGTCAGCATCACCTCGCTCGTCCACCTCGGCATGGATCCGCGCAGCGAACTACGATGACCATCGTAATTCACCCTCGCCTCGGCAAAAATCCATTCCGAGGTGTCTGCCTGGCCCAGCGACTGCAACAAGAGCCGCGAGGTCTTGTCAGCGGCCTCACGGGTGACATGCAACTCGAAGACAGGCGTCGGCGAAATGCGCGGCAAGCCTGTCGGTGATTTTGACACCATGGGCACATCCTTTGACAGCGCCGCCGCAACCGCAACCTTGATCCCACCGCCGGAGATCGAGGCAAGGTTGCGCTCTTTGGCCGCACGCAAAATCAGAGCCGCGGCATGATGGCAAAAAGATCCAATCTCGCAGGAACACGAACTCTCAAGATCCCACCCATCCCCATCGCGCCAGAACTCCACCCTCGCCCCTTCCCCGACCACGGCTCCTTCCAACGCAAATGATCCCAGTTCGACTTCTTCCAGCCG
>CAYQRP010000208.1:0-2595 GCA_964419815.1 uncultured Luteolibacter sp.
AGCATCAGGCCCCTTCCCTTGCCTTGCGCAGATACTCGCAGATCAGAGGAATCCTCGCACCCGCCGAAGGCATCTCAAGAAGTTGCTGGCGCAAATCAGGATCATTCACAAACTGCTGACTGACGATGTCGGTCATGAGGCCAGGCTCATCGGCCCGATCCAACAACGCAAAGACCCCTTGCTGCACGGGCTCGGGCAAATCATGAATCGCATCCTCAATCGCTCCGCGCAGCGTTTTCATCGCCGCTTCCTCTCCTCCCTCGGGCGTGAAAACCGTCATCAAAGGTTCGATCCGCACGTAGGGGTAATCCTTTCCGCCAAGCCATTCGAGAAATCGCACCCGCATGACCCCATGCAAAAGGAGATTGGAAGTGCCGTCCTCCATCTCGCGCGAGGCCCTCACCAAGCCGATCGTGCCCACCGGCGCGACACAGCTTTCGAAACCCTCAATGCCGTCCGGCTCGGACAGGAGCCGACCGACCGCAAACAGGCAGTCCCCTTCGATCGCGTCCTCCAGCATCCGCCGATAGCGCGGCTCAAAAATGTGCAAGGGCAGCCCGCCGTGCGGAAACAAGGTGCAGTCCGGCAAGAGCATCACGCCACAGTGCTCGGGAATGTTGAGGGCCGTCATCCGCCCACCAAGCAGCCACATCGGTCCCGCCAAGGCAAGCCGATTGCCCGGACGCCCGAAATCGCTTGCTTTTTGCCCTCATTCCATTTTTTCAAACAAGAATCAGCCGCCACAACGATAATAGCAGGCAAATTTCATTTCACTCCCAAACCCCACCACCGATGATCGAAGTCCACAAACTCACCAAACAATTCGGCTCCAAGCTCGCCGTCGACGATCTTTCGTTCACCGTCAAAAAAGGCGAAGTCCTCGGGTTCCTCGGACCCAACGGCGCCGGCAAGTCGACCACCATGCGCATGATCACCGGCTTCATCCCGCCGACATCGGGTGACGCCAAAGTCTGCGGACTCTCGATCACCGAAAACCCCCAAGAGGCCAAAACGAAAATCGGTTACCTCCCGGAATCCGCCCCGCTCTATCCGGACATGACGGTCTCCAGTTTCTTGTCCTTCTGCGCCGAAATTCGCGGGCTCAAAAAATCCGCCGCCAAGGACGCGGTCGAGCGCGCGATCGAAACCTGTTTCCTTAACAGCGTTGCCATGCAATCGATCGACACGCTTTCCAAAGGCTACCGCCACCGCACCTGCCTCGCCCAAGCGCTCCTTCACGACCCCGAAGTGCTGATCCTCGACGAGCCGACCGACGGACTCGACCCCAACCAAAAACACGAGGTGCGTCAGCTCATCAAACGCCTCGGCAAGGAAAAGGCGATCTTGTTCTCAACCCACATCCTCGAAGAAGTCGAGGCCGCTTGCACACGCGCGGTGATCGTCGATCGCGGAAAAATCGTCGCCGACGGAACACCGGCCGAACTCATCGCCCAATCCGACACCGGATCGCTCACCGACCTCTTCCGCAAACTGACCACCCGCGATACCGAAGCCGCTGCCTGAGTCAAAAAACCGACCTGAACATTCATTTACCCATTTCACCACCATGTCCTCGCTCACCATCTACAAACGCGAACTCCGCAGCTACTTCGGACAACCGACGGCCTACGCGATCATCGTGATCTTCCTCGCCCTCTCGATGGGCCTCACCTTCAGCTTCGGCAACTTCATGCGCATCGGCGACGCCTCCCTCGAATGGAGCTTCTTCTTCTGGCATCCGTGGATCTACATGCTGCTCGCCCCCGCCGTCGGCATGAAGCTCTGGTCCGACGAACAACGCAACGGCACCATCGAACTCCTCGGCACTTTTCCGGTCTCGATGTGGAGCGCGATCATCGGCAAGTTCCTTGCCGCCGCCACGGTCTGGTTCGCCGCCCTTGCATTAACATTCCCGATCGTCGCCACCGTCAACTACCTCGGTGATCCTGACAATGGCGCCATCCTCGCAGGCTACATCGGTTCGCTGCTTGTCTGCTCGACCTTTGTCGCCATCACCATGCTCGTCTCGGCCTGCACCCGCGACCAAGTGGTGTGCCTCATCGTTTCCGTCGCGATCTGCGTCACGATGGTGCTCTGCGGTTACGATGATTTCACCCGCGAAATCGGCAAGGCGGTCTCGCCGGGGGTCGTCGACGCAATCGTCTCGATCGGCGTGTGGGATCACTTCCGCTCGCTCAATCGTGGGCTTCTGCGCCTTCAGGACGCGGTCTGGTTCACCTCGTTCATCGCCGTCTGCCTGCTCGGCACCAGCACCATTCTTTCCGCCAAACGCTCCTAAGCTGCCACCCGATTTTCCAACCACATCTTTTCCAAAGAAATGAAATCCAACAACCCCATCACCCGCGCAAGCATCGCCGTCATCGCGCTTGCCGCCATCGCGATCTTTGCCAACTGGCTTGTCTCGCTCTCATCCTTCGGAAACCGCGGCGCCGACTTCACCGAAAAACAAATCCACACGCTGTCGGACGGCACCCGCGCGATCCTTTCCGAAATCGCTGCGCCGATCGTGATCCGCTACTATGCCTCTCGTAATACGGATTACATGCCGGAGGAAATCAAACTCCACATGCGCCG
>CAYQRP010000209.1:0-2586 GCA_964419815.1 uncultured Luteolibacter sp.
GATAAACAACGAGGCTTTCGGCGGGCACGGTCAGGCGCAGGGGTCCTGCGGCATCAAATGCTTCTGCATGGGGCGCGCTCTCGCCGCCGATGGTCAGCACCGGGCGCAGTTGTTTGCCGTGGGTTTTGAGCGTGAGGGGAAGACTCATGGATTGATTTGCGGTACCGGTCACGCGTGCTTCAGAGGAAGGGTTGATCACGACCACGGCAAATGATTCGCCAGCGCTGCAACTCCGCGCGTAGGCGAAGACACCGTCGTCGCTTGAATCGGCATCCGAGTCGGTCCAGAGCGGGATGAAGGAACCGTTTCGAAGCACAGGCAGTTTTTCACGCAGTGAAATGAGCGCGGAAATTTCTTTGAACGAAGCGGATTGTTTCACCTCGTCGATCGGCACCGAGCCCACGCGCGGAAGGTAGGTGAAGCGTCCGGTTTCGCCGTCTTCGCCGATCTTGCCATCGGGATCGGGCATGGAGTTTTCGGTGCCGTAGTAGATGCATGGGATGCCGGGCAAAGTGAGCACCAGTCCTTGAGCAAGGCGGTTGCGGCGCTCGCTCACGCCTGCGACGCGGAAGCGGTTGAGGCCGTCGTGGTTTTCGATGAAGGTGATGATTTTCTGCTGCGCGTTGAGTCCGTCGGGTCCTGGGTTTGGATTGTAAAATGGCCGGCCTTTCGAGTCGTTTGCCGTACGGGTAAGCAGCGCTTTTTCCAGTGCTGCGGGCGAGCCGTATCGGCCATCGGGATGGCGCAGGTATTCGCGCGCGCTGAAGCAAAATTGGAAATCCAGCACGCCGTCGAGTCCGGGTTCCTTGCTTGTGGGCCAATCCGAGCGCCAGGTGTAGCGCCCGAGGATTTCCGGATTGCCGTCGTAAATTTCTCCAAAGAGCAACTTGTCCGCAGCCTTGTCGCCGAGGCGCGCCCGAAGCCTTGCAGTGAAGGCATCCCAGAACTCGTGGTGCACATGCTTGACGGTGTCGATGCGCAGTCCGTCGACGCCGAGGTGGCCGAGGTAAAAGTCGTAGATGGTGACAAACTCATCGACGAGCTCATCGAAGTGACCGCCATCGGGGTGGGTCCAGAAATCGCGCAGCGAAAAGAAATCGCAAGTGACTTCCTCGCCATCGGTCTTGCCAAGGCTGTCGGGGGAAAATCCTTTGCGCCCGTAGCTTTCCAAGCGCGCCAGAGCGCCGCGCGTTTCAATCGTTTTTCCCAACAGCTCGCGCGGGCCATCGGGTTGCACCTTCGCCACATTCCAACGCGGCACATCCGCCCACTTGGCATTCGCATGATATCCATCGCGCTTGAACGGCTGCACCCATTCGTCTTTTTCGCCTTCGTCGAAAACATTGTCGCCATCGGCATCGTAATAAAACACCGGACCGGCGTGATTGAGCACGATGTCCTGAATGATTTTGATGCCTTTGCTGTGGGCAAGTTTCACAAAATCGCGATAGTGCTCCATGCGGCCATTGGCATCATTGCTGTAGGGCTTGCCGTCGAGCGACTCGCGACTCACAAGATGCGGATCAATGTCGAGCCAGTCCTGTGTCCAGTAACCGTGGTAGCCGGATTTCCATCCGCCCAGATCGTAGCCCGACCTCCACACATTCTTCAGCACGGGCGTGAGCCACAGCGCGGTGACGCCGAGGTCGTTGAAATAACCGCTCTTGATCGCCTTTTCCAAGCCGCGCAAGTCGCCGCCGTGGTAGAGGTTGATGTTTTTCTGCGTCGGGTCGTAAAGTTTTGGATCGCTGCCTTCGGGGATGTTGTTGGCCGCATCGGCATCGCGGAAGCGGTCCGTCATGACGAAATAAATCACGTCCTCGCTCCACGGCCGGGCGGTGGCGCAGAGGCAAAGGGCGAGCATCAAACTTACCAGTCGCATACCAGAATAAATGTTTCCCGACTCCTCACGGTTGGCGAATTTGCCGCGCAAAGCTCACGGATTTCCGCTCAGGCGGTTTTCGATGAATTTCATCACATCGCCTCTACCTTCGCGCGAGACCGCCGAGCTGACCAGAATTTCCGGCGCCATTCCGATGCGCGCGGCGAGATGCTCACGAAAAACTTCCGCGTTGGCGCGGGTTTTTCCGGCCGATTGTTTGTCGGCCTTGGTGAAGACGATCGCAAAAGGCGTGCCTGTGCCGCTGAGCCATTCGATGAAGTCCATGTCGATGCGCTGCGGCGGGTGGCGTGAATCGATCAGCACGAGCACGCAGCGCAGGCAGCTGCGGCTGACGATGTAATCGCCCGAGCGCTCGTTGAACGAGTGCGACTCCTCCTTGGCGACTTTGGCGAATCCGTAGCCCGGCAAATCGACGAGCCCCCATTGCTGGTTGATCAGAAAAAAATTCATCAGCCGCGTCTTGCCCGGCGTGGCTGAAACTTTGGCCAAGCCCTTGCGGTTGGTGAGCAGGTTGACCAATGATGACTTGCCAACATTCGAGCGCCCGATCAGCGCGAATTCCGGCAACTGCCAATCCGGGCATCCGCCCAAATCGCTTGCGCTAGTGACCAGGTCGGCGGAACGAATCTGCATGAAGCAAAGAATCGGGGGAGAAGGAAGAGTTTCAAGGTTCAAGTGGGGGG
>CAYQRP010000210.1:0-2582 GCA_964419815.1 uncultured Luteolibacter sp.
TGAAACGCGAGGGATGCGATGAGTTTGACGGTGGAAAGATGAGGGGTTTGCGAGCGATTGAATGAATCAGACGCATGCCGGGGCGACATGCATCTTACGATCCAACCTATCGTGTAGAAACCTTTGATCGCGGGACGGGGGGCGCGCAACAATTTTTTGCAAATTTTTCAGGGCATGCGGGACGCCCCGAGCCTGCCACCAAAAGGAAAATCGGGCGCGTGGCGGCAGCAAATTTGCTTTGCTTTTGGCAAGGCTGCCGCTCATCGTCGAACTCAGCGCCTCACGGCGATTCGTTTCCCATCCCATTCCCCAAGAATCCCCCATCCCATGTCCAAAACCATCGTTCACCTGATTGCCAACGCGCACCTTGACCCCATCTGGCTGTGGAACTGGCAGGCCGGAGCCGACGAGGCTCTCTCGACCTTCCGTTCGGCCGTCGACCGCTGCCACGAGTACCCCGAATTCCGCTACACGCGCGGTGAGGCGTGGCTGTACGACTGGATTGAAAAACTTGATCCGGGCTTGTTCGCCGAGGTGCGCGAGTTGGTGAAGGAAGGCCGCTGGTCGATCGCCGGCGGTCAGTGGATCCAGCCCGATGCCAACCTGCCGACAGCGGCCGGCTGGAGAAAGCAAATCGAGCTTGGGCAACAGTACTTCCTCGATCGTTTCGGCATGGCCCCGAAGATCGGCTACAATGTCGATACCTTTGGCCATCCGGCGACCTTGCCGGACCTGCTCAACGAGGTCGGCTACACCGGATATGTTTTCCACCGTCCGAACGAAAGCCAGGTGAGCCTGCCTGCGCAGACCTTCCGCTGGAAAGGCAGCGGCGGCGCGGAGGTGATCGGCTATCGCATCGCTCCCTGCTACGTCACGCGCAGTGACGATCTTCACGGTCAGATCGACCTCTCGGTCAAGGCCGCGGATCCGGCCTTCGGTCACACGATGATGTTCTACGGTCTCGGCAACCACGGCGGCGGACCGACCAAGGCGACCATCGAGTGGCTGATGGAGCACCGCAATGCCTTTGAGGGCATCGAGCTGCGTTTCAGCACGGTGGATGAGTTTTTCGCCGAAGCCGAGGCGCGCCGCGACGTCATGCCGGTCGTCGATTACGAGCTGCAAAAAACTTTCCCGGGCTGCTACAGCGTCATGCACGACATCAAGCAGGTGCAGCACCGCGGCGAGCGTTTGCTGGAGCAGGCCGAGGAGCTTGCGCAGGTTTTCAGCACCGACGAGAAGGCCAAGGCCGCCTCGATCGCGCGCATCAATGAGGCATGGAAGGATCTCGCGTTCACCGAGTTTCATGACATCCTCGCGGGCACGAGCGTGCCCTCGTCCTACATTTCCACCCGCCACATGCAGGGCCGGGCCAGCTTCGTGGGCGAAGAGGAGGTGGTCCGCATCAGCCGCTGCCACGCCCGCGCGACCCTGCCCGGCGAGAACGAGCAGCGCTTGGTCCTGCTCAACGGCTCGGCGCACGAATTTGAAGGCTACATCGAGTGCGAGCCGTTCATCGACTTCGACGACTGGGGCACGCGTTGGTTTGCCGATGAAAATGGCAAGGCCGTGCCCTTCCAACTCGTCACCTCGGAGCCAAACATGGGCCCGATGATGCACCGCGCGGTGCTGCCGGTGAAGATCCCTGCGAAGGGTCAGCGCGTCTTCAAACTGCTCGACGGCGCCAGCTCGCCCGCCCCCGCCCCATCGGCTCCGGCGACGGCGAATGGCAAGTGCCTCGCGAGTGGTGATCTGGCTGTGGAAACGAGCGCGAAGGGCATCGGCTCGATCCGCTGGAAAGGGCGCGAGTTGCTCGGCGCCGAGGGGCTTTCGCTCCACCTGCGCGAGGATCATGGCGATACCTGGGTTTTCCACCAAACCGGTTTCAATGAAGACATCGTTTCCCGCCTCGGCGGACTCGAGTGGACCATCGAGGACAGCGGCCCGCTGCGCACGCGTGCCTTTGCCGACCAAAAAATCGGCGATTCGAAAATCCGCATCGGGGTCACGATCTATGCCGGCAAGCCGGAGATCCACCTCCACCTGCAGGTCGTTTTCGCCGAGCGCTACAAGATGCTGCAAATGCCGATCCAACTGGCTGCCGCGCCGAGCGGGTGGACCAGCGGTTTGGCGGGCGGCCATGTGAAACGCAGCTCCGGGCTGGATGAAATGCCGTTCTGCGGTTGGGACAGCGTGCAAGGTCAGGGCTACAGCCTCAGCCTGCACACGCCCGATGCCTACAGCTCGCGCGTCCACGAGGACACCTGGCAGTTTTCGCTGCTGCGCTCGCCACTGATGGCGTGGGCCGGCGACAGCGAGCTCACCCCGGCATTCTCGCGCCGCCACTCCGACCAAGGCTGGCACGATTTCCACTTCATCCTGCGCGTCGACGAGACGCTCGATGCGGTCCGCTGCGAAGCGGTCTCCGATCATCAGGCCAAGCCGCCGGTGGTGTTTGATCACTACGTCGGCATGAACCGTCCCGCCTGGGGCAACTCGCCGCCGCGCCGCCTCTGGACGCCCGACATCCCACACGCCCGCAACCTCGGCCACATGAAGCATCTCGATGCCATCGCCGACCA
>CAYQRP010000211.1:0-2580 GCA_964419815.1 uncultured Luteolibacter sp.
GAGCGATCAATGTTTCCGGCGTGCTCTCACCTGGAGCCAGCATCGAAAGTTTGGCTGTTGGTGAAACCAGCTTTGCCAACGGCTCGACCTTCGAGTGGGAATACAACTCCCAAACCGTCACGGCCGACCTCCTCAACATCACCGGCGACCTGAACATCAACGGCGTGGTCACTCTTAGCTTGGTGGATTTGGCTGAAATCGGCCAATTGTTGACCAATGATACCAAATTCACGCTCATCAGTTACTCCGGCGCATGGAACAGCGGTACCTTCGGCGGTTATGCCGATGACAGTACTTTCAGCTTTGGCGGCATCGATTGGATGATCAATTACAACGACCTCACCGGTGGCAGCAATTTCCTTTCAGAACAGAGCGGAGCGAACGGCTTTGTGACGCTGACCGTCGTGCCCGAGCCTTCGGCGGCCGCGCTCGCGCTCATTGCCGGCGGGCTTCTTGCCACCCGTCGCCGCCGCACGGCCTGATCGAATTGGGCGTCACCCTCTTGCAAAAAACCCGCCGCGCATCGAGCACGGCGGGTTTTTTGTTCTTGGAAATTTGGAAATGAAAATCGCGACGATCAGAGCCCGCGCAGCGTTTCCTTCACTGCAGCGAAGTCGGGCAGGTCCTTCGGGTGATTCTGCACCTCGGCATAACGGACGATGCCGGCCTTATCGATCACGAAGGCCGAGCGTTTGGCCACGCCGCCCATGATGAGATTGGCTTCGGGCAGAAACTGGTCGTAAGCCACACCATAGGCTTTGGCCACGGCATGTTCGTAATCGCTCAACAGTGGAATCGTGATGCCTTCCTTTTCCGCCCAAGCGGCTTGCGCAAACGGATTGTCGCCCGAAATGCCGAGCACCTTGGCGTCGAGTGCCTCGTATTCCTTGATGCCTGCCGAAATGTCGCAGAACTCGGTGGTGCAAACGCTGGTAAAGGCCATCGGCACAAACAGCAAAACAAGATTCGCCGAGCCGACGAGCTCGCTCAATTTGACGAGTTGCGGACCCTCCGGACCTTTGGTGACGAGGGTGAAATCAGGGGCTTTGTCTCCGACTTTGATGGACATGATGAGTGATGATTTGGGGTTGGCGCGGCGACTATGCGACAGTTTCGCGCCCCGCGCCACGGAAATTTGTGGCAGGAGGAGTTAAAGATTATCGGTTAGAGGCTGTTGGAGAAGAGAGTGAGCATGCCGCCTTTTCACAACGGTAGGGCGACGCGGCCTCGCGGCGCCGATGCTTTTAAAAGATGACGAAACCGCGAAGGGACGCGGAGAATAAATTTCGTGAATCGCGGCTTGAAGAAGATGCGTTTCAAGCTCGGCACAACCGTTCAGCCGACGCGCTTGCGCCGCAGAAGTGAAATGAAGCCGATGCCTCCCAGCAATAAGCTCGTTGGCTCGGGAATCGGCTCGGTGGCGGCTTCAGTGATCGCACTGGTGATCACGATGTCATAGCCGATGAAAGAGCCACTGCCTAAAGCCAAGGTGTGTGTGGGAGAAATGAAATCTTGGATATCTTGCGGGCCAATAAAATTATCTTCGTCATAGTTTCTTCCCACTCCAATGGATCTAGTTCCACCAGCCCAGTAATCATAGTTGTAGGTAACATTGGTAGTTCTCCCACGCCGATCCACCTCCTGCACAATCGCAGAACCGGCGGTCCATGTATCCATCCTTAGAATCACTCCAGTAGTTGCGGTCGAATCCTGCGCAGTGGGTGCCACATTGTAAATCACCAGCCACAGTGGCTGACCAACAGTGACGAGAGAGTTGTTGGTGTTGCTGAATTGAACGTATGGTGATTTGGTCGCGATATTGTATGTCCCTGTTCCTCCCGAAAAATTGGCACTCCAGCTTGCGATGTTTGCCAGGGTCGGCTGGAAGTTGTTCGTGAATGTTCCAAATTTTGCCAGGTACTGACCCGACACTGAGAATCCGGGCGCATTGCTCACGTCCACCCACTGCTGGAAGAGAGTGACCGTACTTGCGTTTGCAGTGGGGCTCGGCATGGAGAGCCACAGCGAGGATGCAAGGATTGTGGATGCCAGCGGAGTGCTAGTGCATTTTTTGAGCATACGAGAAGGGTTCATAAGATGTCAGGACCTTGTAAGCTAGGTGCTCAAATTCAAGGGGCGGGTGCTCTAGGAATTTGATGCGGCGGTGTAGAAAGTCCGCCATTATTTCGTCAAGAGAATATTTTGGAATGATCGTGTATTTTTTGGCCGCGCGGCGTGGACTCTTTTGAAGAGATGACGGAACCGCCAATCAATGCGAAGTGGGTGGGTAAAAAAGCGGAAACAGGAAGCAGAAATAGAATAAGAAAACGAAGAAGTGATGAATTCTTTGTCTGTTCAGAACATGGGGCGAGACACTCCATGGACGGCTTGAAGCAAGATGCTCCAGCCATATGAAGCGGGGCATTGCGGTGAATCATTCTTCAAAGAGTCGGCGCCGCGAGGCCGCATCGTCCTACCGGGGTGGTTGAAGATGCGACATCTTCTGCCTCTTTACCAGTGACCGTTGACCGTTGACCACTGGCCTCTCTCAAACTCCGCGCATGAGAGAAATTTCGGCAA
>CAYQRP010000212.1:0-2552 GCA_964419815.1 uncultured Luteolibacter sp.
CGGCCAAAACGGAGATCAATGGGCTAAGATCGTTCCAAGGCAAGACGCATGCCTTTTCTCGTTGCTGGAATGCGGTTCCTCCATGAACAAGCCATGGAACAAGGTTTTTTCCTGCAAGATGACTGCGCCAGTAGTCCAAGCCAGCGAATGAATCGGATGCGACAGTTTCCCCTGACTTCACCTCCACTGCCTGTAAAGTGTCTGGTGCTGTTTCGATGATGGCGTCAACTTCGTGGCCTTCTTTGTCGCGTAGAAAATAGAGAGAGGGTTTGTGGCCTGAATTTGTCTGAGCTTTTAGCAATTCAGTCATCACCCAATTCTCAAAGAGAGCGCCGCGCTGCGGGTGAGCGGTGACGTGTCCGGCGTTGCGAATACCGAGGAACCATGCAGCCAAACCCGGATCGCTGAAATAGAGTTTCGGGGTTTTGATGAATCGTTTTGAGGTATTATTGAACCATGGGCGGACGATGAAAATCAGATGACTGGCCTGGAGGACAGACAGCCATGATTCGGCGGTGACGCGGCTAATGCCCGTATCCGATGCGAGCGATGAAAGATTCAGAAGCTGTCCGATTCGACCGGCGCAGAGTTGGATGAATCGCTGGAAGGTGGCTAAGTCCTGAATGTTCAGAATTTGCCGAACATCACGTTCCATGTAGGTACCGATGTAGTCCTGAATCCAAATATGCGGTTCGATCATGCGGTCGTAAATGGGTGGGAACAGCCCTGTGTAGAGCAACTCATCCACGGATGCAGGAACGCGTTTTGCTTCCTTAAGTTCGGCGAGAGAAAATGGAAGGAGAGTGAGCATGGAAGTTCGTCCAGCCAAACTTTGGGTGATGGATTCGATCAATTCGAATTGGCTTGAGCCGGTGAGGATGAACTGCCCCATTCGACGGTCGGCATCGACGATGCCTTGGAGGTAGGAGAACAGCTCGGGAACCCGCTGAATCTCGTCAATGATCGCCCCGCCAGCAGCCTGTCTAAGAAATGCGCGAGGATCTTCACGGGCGAAGGAACGGGTGTCAGGATCCTCCAGTGAGAAATATGGCAGATTGGGCGCAAGTAGCCTTGAGAGGGTCGTTTTCCCCGATTGACGAGGGCCGGTGACTGTCAAAACCGGGAATCCAGCCAATCGCTTGCGCGCCGCAGAAGCTGCAATGCGCTTGATGGGCTGTGGGGGCAAGGTTGGCTTGGTCATGACTAATTGTATATCTAGTTATTCAATTAGTCAATCCATTGAATTTGAATGTTCAGAATTGACACCCCAACAATGGGTATGGAATCGCGGCCGATCTACGATTCTCCTGTGCGGTTGGCTTCCAGCTCACGCTTCATGGATTCACCGTCAAGCTGGCATTCAATTCCGCAGCATTGGGTTCGCCATTTTCATTGCACGTAAAAGTCAATTTTTTGCGAGATTCGGCACCATTCACAAGCAGACAGCTGAGTTTGAGATTCCAAGCTGGTGCGTTGAGGTGGTTAAGATCCACGCTGAATTTTCCCTCATCATCGACAACGGCACAGAAGGTCATTGCGCCGTGATCGGTTCTGGCGGTAATCGGCCAGACACTGGCGATGACGGCACAGGGAGGGATGGAAGCGCTGACGCGACCCGTGAGGCGCAAGGTGCCTTTTTCCGCGGACGCAGTGAGAGTCTCGAAAACGGCGTCGGCGGGTTGCCAACGGGCTTTGTCCGACTGTGTGATGAGCGGGTGCGCGGCGAAGCGAAGCGCGGTGGCGAGCGAGAGATATGAGGGTCTCTTGCCGCCCCAGAGGTTTTCGCGGTAGTGAAGATTTCCGCCGCCCATGAGAGCGACGCCGGGGGCTTCGTTGGGACCACCGTTGTCGTGAGGGAAGCCCAGGCCGTGGCCGAGTTCGTGTGCGAGTCCGCCGAGATACCACGAGTTGAACTTTGCGACAGTCATCTTCTTGTTCTCGTAGTAGTGCTCCTTGAAAACGATCGACTGATCTTTCTGTGTGAGCAGCAGGGGGTCGAGTAGCTCGCAATCGGCGGCGTGGCAGAGGCCGCGACGATGATCGCTCCATCCGGCTCCATAGTAGGGTGAGTGGAAAACAAACAGCCCGTCTGCCTCGCGCTCACAAAGGCCGTAAATGATTAGCACATGCTCGCGCTCGGGATCGAATTTTCCTGCGAGTGCCTTGCGTACTTCCCCCCAGGTCTCATCGCCGGATTTGTAGTTGTAATGCGCTGCTGCTTGCTGGCCGCGGACAAGGTGGGCGACGATTTTCCCGTCTTTGCGCTCAAATGGCAGCCTGCCATTTTTCACTCCGAATCGCTGCTCCATTTCTTCGCAGAAAAATGCGCTGATATCGGTCAGGCTGCGGTCGAGCCGAGCGGCGAAATCCGGCAACGGCTCACGATCTGCGGCATGGAAATAGATGACGCGGACGAAAGCATCGCTCGGCTTTTCTCCAGCGTGAAACATGGCGATGCGCTTGAGCGCAGCGTCCATGACAGGATTTGCGCCGGCGGCAATGGAATCGCCGACCATCAACAGAACTATCAGTAGTAAAAATCGGTGCATCTG
>CAYQRP010000213.1:0-2547 GCA_964419815.1 uncultured Luteolibacter sp.
TCAATAGGAGGATTAGGACCCCACAATCCCAGATAATCCACCCGATTCACCCCATTATTCCCCACGAACCCATACAGGTTCACTCCACCCTCTTCCTCAATCGGATCTCTGCTAGGCCATCTGCCGTTTTTTGGGTCATAGTATCTGTACCCGTAATAATAAAGTCCTGTGGCTTGATCCAAAGGTTTTGTGCTAAATTTGTAATTGAAGCTAGAGGCATTATAACCTGATGCATAACTTTCTTTTACAATGTTTCCGAACGGATCATATTCGTAATGAGCAGCAGTGCTGCCATCAGCCGCGAGATATTCGCTGATGTTACCGTTTCCGTCATAGGTCGGATAGAAGGTGTTGTTGCTTTGTTTTTCTGAGAGGAGTCCGCCGACTCCGCCCGCGCCTTGTGGTGTGCTGCTAAGGTCAAGGCCCCATGTGCGGGTACTGGTTAAGGTGACTGACTGAGGATTTGCGTTCCATTCGGCGATGCAATTCCAACCGTCGTAGAGATAGAGGGTGTAAGAGTTGGGTGAGGCGCTCACGCTCCTAGAAACGCGCCGAGAGAGTGCGTCGTAGGCGTATTTCACAAGCGTGACGTTACTCGCGCTTCTGACCTCGATAAGGCGGTTTTCGGCGTCCCAGACCAGCGTGCAGTTTGTGCTTGGCGAAACTGGCAGCGGCCCCTGGGTCATGTTGCCATCGTCGTCAAAGACAGGCACGACTGGGGTTTCTGCAACACCGCTCGCATTGTATGCTGTGATGGCATTGTATTGGTTAAGGGCATCCGGCGTGTAACCGGTGGTGTTGAGGCCAGGTGTGGTTGGAATCTGCGCAGCTCCATTTTCAGCAAACAGGCGGTTGCCAATGGTGTCGTATTGGTAGGCGCGGTCGATGTTGTTGTTTGAGCCGTGGTTGGCGCTGGTGAGCTGACCGAGGTTGTCGTAGCTCCATGAGGTGTCTCCAGGGTTGGCGGTGTGGGCACCGCCGAGGTTGAAGTTTGTACGCACCCCTTTGCGCTGGCCAATGCTGTTTACGCCTCCATTCACTACACTATAGATATACGTGGATCTGGTTGTTTCGCCAGCCTTATTTTGGATGGAGGTGAGGACATCGCGGGTGCTTTCGTAAGAGCGGGTGGTGACAAGGGCAGGATTCACGCCCGATGCACCTTTTGTTACGGTTTTAAGCAGGTTGCTTGCGCTGAAACTCACCCAACCAGACTAGTAGGTCATAAAGTGGGGGCAAGTCAGATCCGCGCTTGAGTGGGTCCTACCTTTCAGCCCGTTAGAAACCTCACCGCCCGCGCCTATTCCCAGGCATCCATTGAAGCCCACCGCTGGGCTTTGCGACAATTCACAGCCTGGGCGGCCGAGCGCGGTTCAGATGAGCCGATGCACTTCACGCGTGCTGATCTTGAGGCCTATCAGCTATTCCTCCATCGCTACCGTAGTCCACGCGGCGATAAGCCCTTGGTGGTCAACACCCAGCTCGCTCGGCTCGGTTGCATACGGCGCTTTTTTGCGTGGCTCTGCCGTTCCGGCACTATCCCGGCCAACCCTGCCGCCGATCTCGATCTGCCGCGTAAGCAGTCCAGGCATCTGCCCAAAGCACTCAATGCCGATGAAATTACGCGGCTACTGGCCATCCCCAACCCCGCCGATCCCTTCGGCCTGCGTGACCGCACCATGCTCGAACTTTTTTATGCCACCGGCATTCGGCGCAGCGAAATGACCCATCTCGACCACGGTGATTACGAGGCCGCCACTCGCACTTTGGTGGTTCGCCAGGGCAAGGGCGGGAAAAGCCGGATGCTGCCAGTTGGTGAACGCGCCGCTGCATGGATGGACCGCTACCTGTCCGAGTGCCGCCCGCTTTTTGCCTACTTGCCCAATGAGACCGCCTTGTTTCTCAGTGGCTACGGTACCCGCATCACTTCTGCCTACCTCGGCAATTGGATCAAAAAACTTCTAAAATCCTGCGATATCGACAAGCCCGGCTCATGTCACCTTTGGAGGCACACCTGCGCGACCGACATGCATCGCGGCGGCGCCGACATCCGATATGTCCAGGCCATGCTTGGCCATGAGCGCATGGAAACGACGCAAATATACACCCACGTCCATATCGAAGCATTACGGGAAATTCATGCCCGCTGCCACCCACACGGACGGCTCGACGAAAACCACGATGCATACGGCAAACACGGACAGCCCGAGATGCCTATGACGCAGAATATATCTTGCCATGGAGTGGACGAACCGCTATCGGATCAAAACATGAACGCTGCTGCATCACATTCCAACGCTTGCTCCTGCCGAGTGATGGATGCTGACACGCTGCAATCAAAGCCCCCGTTCGATGAAGATCCGCCACTTGGCGGGGCCGCCGTATCAAACCCCGAGCCGCCACCCAAGACACCCTCACCTAGCGGCAATCTTTCGGCTCCTGCACGCAAAATCGGCTCGAAAAACCGTCGATCAAGGCCGTGTGTGGCGTACTACGGGTACAGATACTATGACCCAAAAAACGGCAGATGGCCTAGCAGAGATCCGA
>CAYQRP010000214.1:0-2541 GCA_964419815.1 uncultured Luteolibacter sp.
TGCCGGTCTACCGCTCGCACTCGGTTTCGATCACCGCGAGCTTCAAGCGCCCGGTCGATGTGCAGGCCGCCCGCGATGCATTCAGCGGCAAACCAGGCATCAAGGTAGTCGATGATCCGGCCAACAAGCTCTTTCCCGTACCTCTCGACACGACAGGCAAGGACGATTGCCTCGTCGGCCGCATCCGCAAAAACATCGTCTGCGACAATGCCCTCGACCTCTGGGTCGTCGGCGATCAAGTGCGCAAAGGTGCGGCACTCAACGCGGTGCAAATTGCGGAAATCCTCTGAGGGCAACCAAAGACTTCGCAACCAGCCTCCATGCGCTCGGACTTGAAAAGATACCTCTCGATCCGCGCGGCAAAAGTCGATGCGGCGATGGATCAATTTTTGCCGAAGGCGAAAGAACGTCCGGCAACAATCCACGAAGCGATGCGCTACGCAATTTTTGCCGGAGGCAAACGCCTGCGTCCGGTGCTCTGTCTTGCCGCCGCCGAAGCCTGTGACGGAAAAATTTCCAAAGCTCTCGCACCTGCCTGCGCGGTCGAGTTGATGCATACTTACTCGCTCGTCCACGATGACCTGCCGGCGATGGACGACGACGACCTGCGCCGCGGTCGACCGACCTGTCACAAGGTTTACGGTGAAGGCATGGCGGTTCTCTGTGGCGACGCACTGCTTACCGAAGCATTTGCCGTGCTCGCACAAACACCGGCAACAAAGCGCTATGGCGCGCGCGAATATGTTGCCGAACTCGCGCGCTGCGGCGGAAGCAGGCACCTGATCGGCGGACAAGTGATGGATCTCGAAGGCGAATCCAAAAAACTCGGCAAGCGTGAACTGGTTCGCATTCATGAAGCAAAAACCGCCGCACTGCTAACGACCTCGCTGCGGCTTGGCGCGATGACTGCCAACGCAAGTCCCGCAAAACTTTCCGCGCTGACAAATTTCGGCCACCACCTCGGCCTCGCATTTCAGGTGATCGACGACATCCTTGATGTCACCCAAAGCACCGAAGTCCTCGGCAAAACCGCTGGCAAGGATCAGGCCGTGGAAAAAACCACTTATCCTTCGGTCATTGGCTTGGAAGCTTCGCGCAAAGAGGCAGCCAAGCTCACCAAAGCTGCGATGGATGCGCTCAAACCGCTCGGTAAAAAAGCTGCACGACTGGAGCAGATCGCAAGTTATCTGCTCGAACGCGAGTATTGAAATTGAAAGGAGACCCAAGAGTTCAAGTTCAGCTGGAAGCTGAAAACTTGAATCTTGAAACTCTGCTTATTTACGCAACCAGCAATTTGAGTCGACGGCAGACCTCCTCAACATTCGCGCGCGAATTGAATGCCGAGATTCGGAAGTAACCCTCACCGGCAGAGCCGAAGCCGGAACCGGGTGTGATGACGACTTGGGCTTCGTTGAGCATTTTGTCGAACATGTCCCACGAGCTGAGGCCTTTCGGACAACCAACCCAGACATAAGGAGCATTCACGCCACCGAAGACCGGCAGGCCTGCGGCGCTGGCGGCTTCGCGCAGGAGCTTGGCATTGCCCATGTAGTGCTCGATGAGCGCGGCAACCTGCTTTTTGCCCTCTTCGGAAAAGACGGCCGCTGCAGCTTTTTGAACGGGGTAGCTCGCGCCATTGAACTTCGTGCTGTGGCGGCGGCTCCAAAGTTGATGAAGCGAAACTCGACTGCCATCAGCGGCCTTACCGGTGACGGTTTTTGGGATCACCACATAGGCGCAACGTACGCCGGTGAATCCACCATTTTTTGAAAACGAACGAAACTCGATCGCGCAGTCGCGTGCGCCGTCGATCTCAAAGATCGAACGCGGAATCGAGGGGTCTTGGATGAAGGCTTCGTATGCGGCGTCAAAAAGGATGATCGCGTCGTTTTGCTTCGCGTATTTCACCCAGGCCTCAAGCTGCTCGCGAGTCGCGACGGCACCCGTGGGGTTGTTTGGAAAGCAGAGGTAGATGATGTCGGCTTTTTGAGCAGGCACATCAGCGACAAAACCGTTGGCGGCATTACACTCGAGATAAAGCAGACCGGCGTAGGCGCCTTTCTCATCGGCATCGCCGGTGTTTCCAGCCATCACATTGGTGTCGACATAGACTGGGTAGACCGGATCGGTGATGGCGATGGTGTTGCCGTGACCGAAGATGTCGAGGATGTTGCCCGTGTCGCATTTCGAACCGTCGGAGATGAAAACCTCATCGGCCGAGATGCCGAGATTGGCAAACTGATTGTCAACAATCGCCTGACGCAGAAATTCGTAGCCCTGCTCGGGGCCGTAGCCTTTGAAAGACTCGCGGCTTGCCATTTCATCCACCCCTTCGTGCATCGCCCTGACCACCGCCGGCGGCAAGGGTTCGGTGACATCGCCAATGCCGCAGCGGATGATGCGGGCCGCAAGGTCTGGATGAGCTTCGCCGTAAGCTTTCACGCGGCGGGCGATTTCGGGGAAAAGGTAACCAGCTTTGAGTTTGAGGAAATTGGAATTGATGGCAGCCATGACGGCGCTGCATGTAGCCGCACATCAGCG
>CAYQRP010000215.1:0-2532 GCA_964419815.1 uncultured Luteolibacter sp.
GGAATTTTTTTCTCAAGCGGACGCGTGTTCTGCCAAAATTTTCGCAACTCGGATTCGAGCTTCGGGTCCGAGGTCTTGTACACCGTATGACCGGGGCGGATACGATCGAAGTTGATGCCGCTGTAAGTTCGGTGAAAAACAATGCGGCCGTTTTCGATTTTCCAAATCCGCGCACCTTGCTCGAGGTCGCGGTTCTCACCGGCATCGAAGACAACCCCATCGCCCGCTGAGAGTGGCACGCCGGTGGTGTTCGTGAGCTTGATCCATCCTTCGCCGCATTCGGCGATCTCGCCGAGAAGCGGTCCGCGTTTTTTGCCGAAGCGCCCGTGAGTGAGATAGGGATGATTCGTCCCCGCGAGCCAGCCGGTCGAGAGTCCGCGAGAAAAAGTCATTTCAAGCGCGTAGCGGTCGTGATCGGAAATATCGGGCGCGGCATCGGCCATCGCCGCATCGAGCGCCTTGCGATAGACCCGCGTGACCGCCGCCACATACTCGGGGGATTTGAGCCGTCCCTCGATCTTGAAGGATTTCACGCCCGCGCGGACCAGATCGGGAATGAGGTCGACCGCCGCAAGATCCTGCGGACTCAGCAGATAACGCCGCTCGCCCATGTCGCGTGTTTCGCCATCGACGACCAACTCATAAGGCATGCGGCATGCCTGCGCGCACTCGCCGCGATTCGCACTGCGCTGACCAAGCGATTCGCTGGTGAGGCACTGACCCGAATAGGCCACGCACAAGGCACCATGCACAAAGACCTCGAGCGGCGTGCGGATTGGTGAGGATGATTTTTGAAATCGCTCAATTTCACGCACCGAAAGTTCGCGTGCCAGCACCGCGCGCTCCATCGGAAAAAGCGATTCGATGAACTCCAATCCCTCCGGCGAGGTGATCGACATCTGCGTCGATCCGTGAAGCTCGACATCGGGCGCGACCAGGCGTGCAAGCTTTGCCAAGCCGAGGTCCTGGATGATCAAGGCATCGACCCCCGCGTCGGCGATCAAGCGCAGCTGCTTTTCCGCCGCCTCCAGCTCATTCGTAAAGATCAGCGTGTTCATCGCGACAAAACCTTTCACCCCGTGCCGATGCAAATAATCCATCAGCTCGGGCAGATCCTCTTCGCGGAAATTGTCTGCTCGCAAACGTGCGTTGAATTGCGGCAAACCGAAATAAATCGCATCGGCACCGGCCACCACCGCTGCCCGCGCGCAATCCCAGTTGCCCGCAGGCGAAAGCAGCTCGGGCCTCAAATCAATGCTGTTCACGCGCTCATTGAATCAGCCCTGCGACAAATGACCAGCAGAAGGCGCGGCGTGGAGGATTGCGATTTGCGCAACTTTTTACGCGATGCAGGGTTTCACTCATATGATCCCCCAAGCGGCAGATTCATGGACGCTCCGCGAGGCTGCCCATTTGCTCAATCGCGCGGGCTTTGGGGGCAGCCCCGATGCGATCAAGTCCCTACACGCGCTCGGTCGCAAGGGCGCTGTTGAATCGCTGCTTTCCGCGCAGGACGCTCCGGGCGAATTTCCTTCCCCTGATTGGGCAAACAAGGAACAGGCGCTTGCGACCTTCAACGAACATCGCGACCGCATGCGGCAAATAAAAATGCCCACCGCCGAGATGACTCCGCAAAAGATGGAGGAAATGAGACGCGAGTTCAGAAGAGAAATGCGAATGCAGGATCAGCAACGCGGTGCCGAGGCCCGATCTTGGTGGGTGAACCGCATGCTTCGGACAAAAGCTCCCTTGCGCGAAAAAATGACGCTGTTCTGGCACGACCACTTTGCGACCTCGATTCAAAAAGTGAATCAACCCATCATCATGGTCTGGCAGAACGATCTGTTTCGTCGTCACGCCACGGGAAGTTTCAAAAGCCTGACCCACGCCGTGCTGATGGATCCGGCGATGATGCGCTACCTCGACACGCAAGATTCGCAGAAGGGCAAACCGAACGAAAACTTCGCGCGGGAAATCATGGAGCTCTTCACGCTTGGGGAGGGCCATTACACCGAAAACGACATTCGCGAGGCCGCCCGCGCATTCACTGGGTACCGTTTCGTTCCAGAAACGGGATCGGTGGAGCACATCAAACGGCGCTGGGATGAAACTCCGAAGACGATCTTCGGAAAAACCGGAAATTTCAAAGGCACGGATGTCATCGATCTCATCTTCGATCAGCCGCAAACGGCGAAATTCATGGCAGGCAAAATATGGGAATTTTTCGCTTATGAAAATCCGCCGCCCCGTGCAGTCGAAGCCCTGGCCGACACACTGCGGAAATCAAATTATGAAATGAAACCGCTGCTGCGCGAAATTTTCCTGTCGAAGGAATTTTATGGCGAAACAGCAATGGGCACGCAAATCAAGTGCCCGATCCAGTTCATCATCCAGCTGCACAAAGAGCTGGAGGTCGATAAAACGCCTAAAGGATTTGCGCAAAATGCCCAGCAACAGCTTGGTCAGGTGCTTTTCATGCCGCCCAATGTGGCAGGGTGGGACTGGGGAAAATCATGGATCAACACCAACACC
>CAYQRP010000216.1:0-2511 GCA_964419815.1 uncultured Luteolibacter sp.
GTTTCTTGCAATCGACCATCTTCGCCGAAGGTGCCGTGAATGACATTGAATGCCAGTCCCGTGCCCGCCGGAAGATCGATCGAAGTCGATGTCACATCGACTGGCTCAGCATTCAACCCGCGTTCGCGCAGCGCCTTGAGCACCGCCGCGCCGGATGCCAGCGAGACCTCGCGCTCCGAACCCGGGCCGCCCATCAACACGGCGATTTTGATCGATTGCAAACTCATGATGTTCTTTGAAATTTTGATTTAAAATTGAGCTTCGTCGTCGCCGATGATTTTCACTTCGGTTTCAAGTTCGATGCCGCGCTCGGTTCGCGCAGTGGCGCGGATCGAGTCGATGAGCTGCAGCAAATCGCTGGCAGTGGCGCCACCTTGGTTGACGATGAAATTGCCGTGAACCTCCGAGACCGCAGCCTTGCCGCGATGGCTGCCCTTGAGCCCGAGTGTGTCGATCAGCTTTCCCGCAGGCATTTCCTGCGGATTCTTGAAAGTGCAGCCCGCAGAGGCCATCACCGGCTGCGACGACTTACGCTTGCCGCGCGATTCATCCCAGCGTGAC
Source organism: uncultured Luteolibacter sp. (assembly GCA_964419815.1). Taxonomy (GTDB): domain Bacteria; phylum Verrucomicrobiota; class Verrucomicrobiia; order Verrucomicrobiales; family Akkermansiaceae; genus Luteolibacter. The sequence goes on from CAYQRP010000216.1 coordinate 562, forward strand.
TGGATGTTTTCCGGCGTGTCGGGTTCGCCGAAGAACACCGCTTGCAGTGCAAAATTGCGGCGCAGCTCGGGCACATTGCGATAGTGGGCAATCACTTCATCGCGCTCACGCGTGCGGATCGTTCCATCTTCATCGAGGAAGGTCACACGGCGCACCTGATCAAAGGTTTCGATGCCCATCGCGCCGGCATTCATGCGCAACGCGCCGCCGACATTTCCAGGAATCCCTTCCATCCACTCAAAGCCTCCAATGCCTGCGGCCGCAGCGACGCTCGCGAGCTTCTTGAGCCGCACGCCGGCACCCGCCGTGATCTCGCCGTTCGCGCCGACGCTCACTTCCGAAAATGCCCCGCCGCTCGGGTGAATCACCGCGCCGCGGATGCCGCCATCGCGCACCAGCAAATTGGAACCGCGACCGACGACACGCACCGGAATGCCACGCTCGCGGCAGTAAGCCACCGTCGCAGCCATGCTTTCGAAATCATGCGGCTCGAGCCAAAACTGCGCGGGGCCTCCAACGAGCAAGGTCGTGTGACGTCCCATCGGTTCGTAAAGTTTTCCATCGATGCCACCACTCGGCGCGAGCGCCTTGATTTCCTCCAGCGTCTTGAGGTCACGCGCGATGCGCGAACCCGCCTCGTGCACATTGCCCGCACCAAGCGTGATGAGCAAATCACCCGGCTGCAGCGCGTTGCCGACGACATAATGCGCCTTGTCCAAGCGCGGCAAAAATTTTGCAGGCACTTTGCCATGACGCGCCATCGCATCGACAAGCGTCTGACCCGACACGCCCGGGATCGGTGTTTCGGAAGCGGCATAAACATCACTGATGAAAACCAGGTCGGCCGCTTGCAGGACTTTTCCGAAATCATCGGCAAGCGCTTGCGTGCGCGTGTAACGGTGCGGTTGGAAAAGCACGACGAGCCGTTTCGGGTTGAGCGAGCGCGCAGTTTGCAGCGTCGCGGCAAGCTCCGAAGGATGATGCCCGTAATCATCGACGATGCGGAAATTTGCCGACAAGTAGCGTGTTTCGAAGCGCCTCTTCGCACCGGCAAAGGCCGCGAGCGCACGGGCGACCAGCGAGAATTCCGCGCCGCAGGCATCGGCCAATGCGATTGCTGCAAGCGCGTTGAGCACATTGTGGCGCCCGGGAATGCCGAGCTCGATGTCGCCGAGCACCTTGCCTTGTTTGGTGACAGTGAAGGCCGATGATCCACGCAAGTCGCGCACATCGCTTGCCGTGAAATCCGCATCGGTCCAGCCGTAGGAAATTGTGTTCGCGCGTTTGCTGCAAAGCTCGCGCGCGACGGGATCCTCCGCGCAATAAACCAACGAGCCGCGGGTTTGATCCGCCATTTTTGTGAACACCTCGCGGATGTGATCAAGGTCGCGATAGAAATCCAAATGCTCGGCCTCGATGTTGAGAATCACCGCGTGCTCGGGACGATAAATCGCAAGCGTGCCGTCGCTTTCGTCACCCTCCGCCACCATGTATTCGCCGTCCTGCGACCACTTGGCATTGCTGCCGAGAATCGGAATTTCCGCGCCGACATAATGGCTCGGCTGCAGGCCTGCCTCGCGCAGGACATGAGCGGTCATCGACGAAGTCGTCGTTTTGCCGTGCGTGCCCGAAACCAAAATTCCTTTGCGCGTGTGCAAAATTGCCGCAAGGCATTCGGCGCGGCGATACAAGGGAATGCCCGCGGCACTTGCGGCAGCGTAAGACGGATTGTCCGCGCGAATCGCCGAGGAATAAACGACAAGGTCGGCATCCTTCACCGCCTCGGCCGTGTGCGGCGATGAAAACATCAGCCCCTCGCGCTGCATTCGCTCGGTTTCCGCCGTGGTCACGCGATCGGATCCGCTCACGCGATGACCCATGCCCATGAGCAGCAAGGCCAGACCGCTCATGCCCGATCCCGCGACACCGATCAGGTGCACGCGCAACGGC
>CAYQRP010000217.1:0-2510 GCA_964419815.1 uncultured Luteolibacter sp.
CGGCGCGGGGCGGGATTCTTAGGCTTGGGCGAGGCTTCGCGCAAGGGAAAACTTTGGCGATTCCTGCAAACGGGCTTTTCAGAGCATTTTTGCACACAAAAAAGCGGACTTTCATCCGCTAGATGATTTGCAAAAGATCAACCCGTGACGAGTGCTTGCCATGATCTGATGACCCTTGCCGATGCCGAATGGCGGGCGATCGCATTGGCGCATTGGCATCGAGCAAAAGTGCATACTGGGCCGGCGAGAGAGCGACGCGACCGGGGCCTGCCGCATCCGATCGCCGACTTTCTTTTCGAGTACTACCCCTACCCTTTCTCGTTTCTCGAGCAATGGCATCCAGGGTACGGCACAGCCATCGAATGGTCGGCCAAGGCGGCAGAGGATCCGGCAATGCGTCACTTTTCAAGTCGCGGCTATCGAGAGGAAAATGGTTTGCTGTATGCGGATCCGGCGCTGATGCCAGAGAAGGAAAAGCAACGACTTGCATGGATCTGCAGCCTGCTTGAGGCGACGCGCGATCGTGCGCCGAATTTTGCCTGCCATGGCCTGCATGAGTGGGCGATGGTTTATGGTGGCCGCAGCGTGCGGCATGAAAAAATCCTGCCCTTGCGACTGCCCCAGCAGGAAATTGATGCGCTTGTTGAGAGCCGCTCGATCTGTTGCTCGCACCACGATGCCTTTCGTTTTTTCGCGCCCGAGGCCCGTGGCTTCAATCGCATGCAACCGGATCTTGAATCGCGTCACGATCACGAACAGCCCGGCTGTTTGCATGCGAACATGGATCTCTACAAATGGGCGGCAAAAGCGATGCCATGGTGTGGATCCAGTTTGTTGATCGAGTGCTTCGAACTCGCCGTGCGCATTCGCGATCTCGACATGAGAGCCAGTCCCTACGATCTCACCGCGTGGGGCCGCGAGGCGGTTTGCATCGAAACGCCCGAAGGTCGTAAGGCTTATGAAACCGAACAGCGCGCCCTTGCGGCGATGGCACAACCGCTGCGTGAGCAATTGATTGAACGCATCCGGCAAACGCTGTCTGTGCGTTGAACATAAGAGTGAAAAATCGGCAGGGTCATTGATTGCTATTGAATATGGAGCGGGACGCTCCATGGGCGGACTGGGACAGGATGTCCCAGCTAGAATGAAGAAAACGCTACTGATCGACGATCACCTCTCACATCCCCTGCCAACCGAGCTTTTGGCGCAGGGCCTCGTAAAACGACCACCCCTCAAGACGCAGCAAGTGAAATGAGCGGTCTGCTTTGCGCACCTCAATGCGGTCACCGTGCTCGACATGCACGCTGTCGCGTCCATCGACCGTGAAAAGCATCGGCCCGCAGTCATCATCCTCGGAGGACAACTCGACAGTGCTGCCATCGGAGATCACCAAAGCACGTTGACTAAGGCTATGCGGGCAGATGGGCGTGATCAAAAAAACCGCGGCTTCGGGGGCGATCAAGGGTCCTCCAGCAGAAAGCGAATAAGCAGTCGAGCCAGTCGGCGTTGCGATGATCAATCCATCGGCACGATAATCATTCAGCATCTCACCATTCACTCTTGCACGAAGTGAAACAAGCCTGCCGGTGTCGCCGCGCGCCAAGGTCACTTCGTTAAGCGCGATGAATTTTTGCGCAGGCTTGCCAGGGCGGTGCCAAGTTGCCTCCAGCATCGTGCGCTTGCTCGTCGTGAAGCGACCGGACGCAATCGCATCGGCAAACGCATTGATTTCATCATGACGGCAACTGGTAAGAAATCCGAGCGTGCCGACATGGATGCCGGCGACGGGTTTTTCAAATTCCCCCAACAAGGACACCGCATGAAGCATTGTGCCATCGCCTCCAATCACCACTGCAAGATCGACTTCGTTTGCAAATGTGTTGGCCGCGATGCCATCCGCCTCGCCCGCGAGGGCGGCAGTCGCTTGCTCGAGCCGCACCTCGATGCGGTGCGCATCGAGAACACGCCGCAGCTCCAACAGAACCGGTAGCGAGCCGTGCTTTCGGGGATTGGCGATGATGCCGACTTTCATGGGCGCAATAGCGTTAGACCCGAATCAGCGTGCTGGCAAGCCTGCGCGCAGTGCCACATCAGCGTTTGGCCGCATCGGCCTCGATCCATGACCACAGCGAGTCGAGCCCGGCACTGACCTTGGCCTTGGATGATTCGAGGTCGGGGCTGGGCGCGGCTTTGCCAAACAGGTAGAATTTGATCTTTGGCTCGGTGCCCGAGGGGCGGACTGCGAAGGAGCGTCCGTCCTCCAGCTCGATGAACAGCATCTTTTCTTTGGGGATGAGATCACCTTCCTGATCGTAGAGGTCCTGGCGCGAGAAATCACGAGTGCGCAGGACCGGCGAGCCATCGACGATGCTGGGCGGATTGTTCGCGTAGGAATCGGCGAGCGCCTGGATTTTTGCCGCACCATCCGCGCCTTCCATCACCACCGACTTGCCGGCCTCGAGGTGATAGCCGTACTCGCGATAAATGTCGTCGAGCAAATCGGGCACCGT
>CAYQRP010000218.1:0-2493 GCA_964419815.1 uncultured Luteolibacter sp.
AAAAAAACAACGCCTTGCGCGGTCGCAATCTTTTCGCGCCAAGGCTAAACCTCTTGCGAAGAGGGGTAAAGGTTGTAGCAGGCGGAGTATTTTGGCGATGGGTTGGCGCATATTTGAAATACAAATACGCAAAAGCGCGCCATCGTTCTGAAAGATTGAGATTATCCCGCGCCGTCCTTATCGTGCCTTTTCCCGGCTGTAACCCCTTGCCTTTAATGATCACATCCACCTTTTCCTCTTTCCGAAACTGCGTTGGGATATTTTCCGTCGTGACGCTCCTTGCGGTGCATGCATCCGCAGCCACGCGAATCCATGTCGCGCCGCACGGCAATGACTCTAACACCGGCACGGCCGAAAGCCCGCTTGCCACGCCTCAAGCCGCACGCGACAAGGTCCGGCAGCTCATTTCCAAGGGACTTGCGAAACCGGTGGAAATTTTGTTTGCCGCTGGCAACTACGCACTTGGTTCATCACTCGAACTCCGGCCTGAAGATTCCGGCACCGAAGGTTTTCCCATCACTTGGCGATCCGCGCCCGGAGCCAAGGTCGTCTGGACCGGGGGCTTGGAGATTCCTAAAAAGTGGAGCAAGGGCGATGACGGTGTCTGGCAAGTGGATCTCAAGGGCATCGGCCCGGACGGATGGAACTTCCGCCAATTGTTCGTGAATGGGAAAGCTGCCACCCGCGCCCGCTTTCCCAATCCCGATGCGCCGAAACCCTTCCTCTACGCCACTGGCGGCGACCTTGACCACGCGATCATCGCTCCCGCGCTCGTCAAGGAAAGCTGGGGTAGCGCCAAGGACGCCCAGATCAACATCGTCCCCCAATGGAAGTTCTTCAACCAGTGGAACACCGTCACCAAAGTGAACACCAAGACCGGTCGCATCGACATCGCTGATAGCGAAAGGCATGCGAAAATCATCCCTGGAAACTGGTTCTGGATCGAGGGAGTGCGGGAGGAGCTCGATCAACCTGGCGAGTGGTTTCTCGACACAGAAACCCTCCGCCTTCACTACCTGCCACCCGCAGGCGTTGATCCCAACACACAGACTTTCATTGCCCCCGTACTCAACCGCTTGGTCAACGCCAAGGGCGACGTGAACGCCGGCACCCATGTTCAGCACGTGCACTTCAATGGAATCGAGTTCGGCCACACATCCTTCACGCTCGGCCACATCGAGGCGCGTGTTCATACCGACACGGTGATCATGTTTGAAAACACTCTCGATTGCTCCGTTAGAAACTGCCTCTTTGAAAACATTGGAGGTTACGCGCTGTGGTTGCACCTCGACTGCCGCCGCAACAAGTTCGACCGCAACATCGTCCGCCAATCAGGGGGCGGGGGTGTGCTGATGACCGGCGCGCGGCTGTCCTACATGGACGATACCAAGATTTACACCCCCGGCGAGGCGGCCGCCAAAGTCGCGCCAATCCTCAACGAGGTCACCCGCAACACCGTGGAGCACTGCGGAAAAATCCGCTACTATGGCGGTGGCGTTCACCTTGATTCGCGGCCCTTCCACATGTCGATGGAGCCGGGCAACCTCATTTCGCACAACTACTTCAACGACCTCTCGCGCAACGGTGTTTTCGCGTTTCGCAACCAAGGCGGCAGCGTGGTGGAATACAACCACATCCATAACGCCATGCAGACGACCATTGACGGCGCCTGCATTCACTTCGCCACGATGAACCACCTCAATGCACCGAATTTCATCCTCAACAACTGGCTCTACGACGCATGGGGCTACGAGCAAAAGCCCGACGGAAAACCGCAGCGCAAGCTCGCAAACGGCATCTTTCTCGACTGGGATACGAGCAACACCACCGTGCGCGACAACTGGGTGTATAATTCCGTCGGTGGTGCGATCAAACCGATCTGGGCGAACCAGAATCTCGTGATTAAAGACAACCGCGAATCGGACACCCGCATTGTCCCGCCCTTCGAGAGGGAAATCGGCCCGGAGGGCAAGGCCACGAATGGCATCGACCTCGCTTCCAACCGCCTAACTGGCAGCGTGATTCATTATGAGGAAAAAAATCACGTGCAGACCCGTGGCAAGTGGGTGCCCAAAACTGTCGACGGCATGTGGGGACTTTTCCGGTTTGACTACCTCGTTGGCACCGCGGCGGATCCAGCGGAAGTCACCTACACACTACCCATCCCTGAAGATGGCACCTATCAGATATCGCTGCTCTATCCATCTCGCAAAGACTGCGCCAGCAACGTGCCCGTCACCATCCAACATGCCGACGGCAAGGCGGAGTTGAAATGGGACATGCGCAAGGGTTCAAAGCACGGATTCTCCATCGAGGTCGGCAAATACCGGTTTCAGAAAGAAAAACTCAACACCGTAACCCTCTCCACCCGTGGTGCCGACGGCATCGTCATCGCAGATAGCGTCGCTTTCGTGAAGGTCGCGGATTGACCGGATTGCGGAGCTCGTCGCGAATCTTTTTCGGCAGGCGGGTATTTCACAACGAAAACAGCGT
>CAYQRP010000219.1:0-2490 GCA_964419815.1 uncultured Luteolibacter sp.
ACGAATTTTCGGCAAATGACGCCGCGCGAATTTGAGAGACAACTGCTTCATTCTTTGTCGCGTCGCTATGCCGTGAAGCACGCACCGATGCCTGTGGATTTCACAGGTGACAAATATCTGAAGTCGATTTGGTTGAAAAGTTGAGCGGCGCAATCAACGGCTTGCATAGATCTCGCTGCCGCTCTCGGTGAATTCGCGGCTTTTTTCCGCCATGCCGGCCTTGAGAGCATCCTCTTCAGAAAGTCCCTGTTCTGCAGCGTATTTGCGCACATCTTCGGTGATTTTCATCGAGCAGAAATGCGGTCCGCACATCGAGCAGAAGTGGGCAGTCTTCGCGCCGTCTTGCGGCAGGGTCTCATCGTGATAGGCACGCGCGGTTTCGGGATCGAGTCCGAGGTTGAACTGGTCCTCCCAACGAAATTCGAAGCGGGCCTTGCTGAGGGCGTTGTCGCGGTACTGGGCACCGGGATGACCTTTCGCAAGGTCGGCCGCATGGGCGGCAAGTTTGTAGGTGATGACACCGGCTTTCACATCGTCCTTGTTGGGCAAGCCGAGGTGTTCCTTGGGTGTGACATAGCAAAGCATCGCGCAGCCGTACCATCCGATCATGGCGGCACCGATGCCGGAGGTGATGTGGTCGTATCCCGGTGCGATGTCGGTGGTGAGGGGTCCAAGCGTGTAGAAGGGGGCCTCGTGGCACCACTCGAGTTGCTTGGCCATGTTTTCCTCGATCATGTGCATCGGCACATGTCCCGGACCCTCGTTCATCACTTGGCAGCCTTTGGCCCAAGCTCGCTTGGTGAGTTCACCCTGCACTTCGAGTTCGCCAAATTGTGCTTTGTCATTCGCATCGGCCACCGATCCGGGGCGAAGTCCATCGCCGATCGAAAACGACACATCGTAGGCCGCGCAGATGTCGCAGATTTCATCCCAATGCGTGTAGAGAAAGTTTTCCTTGTGATGCGCAAGGCACCATTTCGCCATGATCGATCCGCCGCGCGAAACGATGCCGGTCATGCGGCTCGCCGTGAGCGGCACAAAGCGCAGCAATACGCCCGCGTGGATGGTGAAATAATCGACGCCCTGCTCGGCCTGTTCGATGAGGGTATCGCGATAAAGTTCCCATGTGAGATCTTCTGCCTTGCCGTTCACTTTTTCCAATGCCTGATAAATCGGCACGGTGCCGATCGGGACAGGTGAGTTGCGTAGGATCCATTCGCGAGTGGCATGAATGTTTTTGCCGGTCGAAAGATCCATCACCGTGTCGGCTCCCCATTTCGTGGCCCAGCGCATTTTTTCCACTTCCTCCTCGATGCTTGAGGCCACCGCGCTGTTGCCGATGTTGGCGTTGATTTTTACGAGAAAATTGCGCCCGATGATCATCGGTTCGCATTCGGGATGATTGACATTTACCGGAATGATCGCGCGGCCGGCGGCAACTTCGCTGCGGACGAACTCGGGAGTGATTTCATCAGGAATACGCTGCGGAAAGCGCGAGAAAATCGATGGCGTGTAGGGGCTGCCCGAAAGTTGTGAGGAACCGCTGTGCTGTTTGTTGGGATGATTGCGAACGATGTCGTCCTTGAGATCAGCGAGTTTTGCGCGTCGCATGTTTTCGCGGATCGCGACAAATTCCATTTCCGGCGTGATGATGCCTGCCTTGGCGTAGTGGAGTTGGGTGACGGCTTTGCCGTTTTTGGCGCGAAGCGGTTTGCGTCGCTCGCCGGTGAGGCCTGGGAATTCGAGCAGGCGGTTTGAGCGTTCCGATTGTGAGGCATACTCGGCATGCTTTTCCGTAAGGTAGCCATTGTCCTGGGGTTTGACGGGGCGGCCTTCGTAGCTCTCAACATCGTCGCGTTGCAAAATCCATTCGTGGCGAAGTGCGGGCAGCCCTTGCTCGACCGTGCCTTTGAAGGAGGGATCTCCCCATGGGCCGGAACAATCGTACACGCGTACGGGCTCGTTCGGTTCTTCCCGGCCGTTGAAGGCTTTGGTGGGTGAGAGAGAAATTTCACGCATTGGCACTCGCAGTGAGGGATGCATTTTGCCCTCCACATAAACACGGGTCGAAGCGGGCAGGGGGCTGCGGGAGGCGTCGTGGCTTGCGGATGTTTCTTCGGTGATTTTCATGAGGTATTCGCTGTTTGATGAAATAAAAAAGCCGTGCGGGCAGGCACGGCCGAGGAGCGGAGGAGTGTTTGACTCGACTTCCTACGGCGGCATGATCCGCATCAGGTTCGGAGGGTCTGTTCTGCGCGTCGGAACATCTCGGCCCATCGTTCGTTGGGCACCCCTGTCGTGATGAAATCTTCTTTTCATGCGAGACGATGTCAAGCAGGGGAGCGCTGTCCTGAGCTTTTGCGAGGAATTTCTTGATTCGTGTCGCCAAGCGTCCTAGTCTGTCTGCCCGTGACGGGGCGTAGCTCAGCCTGGTAGAGCGCCTGCTTTGGGAGCAGGAAGTCGTCAGTTCGAATCTGGCCGCCCCGACCA
>CAYQRP010000220.1:0-2487 GCA_964419815.1 uncultured Luteolibacter sp.
GACAACCTCGCGCGTCTGATCGATGTGAACCAGCAGTTGCTGCTCGATTCCGAAAGCCTCGACAGCGAGCGTCTTCGCGGGTTTTGGCAGCCGATCATTTTGAGCACTGGCGATGAGGAGGCCTTTCATTCGATCTATGACCGTGCGGGAAGCAGCGAGGTGATTCGCTATCTTACCGATGATCCGCGCAATCCCAACAGCATCACTTCGTGCATCGCACTTGCGCGTGAAAATGCGCGCACGGTTCGCGATCAGCTTTCCGACGAACTGTGGGAGGAGCTCAACGCGCTCTATCTCTTCAGTCGCTCGGACGAGGCAGGACGCTTGGTCGCATCGGATCCGCCGCGCTACTATGAAAGAATCCGCCGCAGCGCGGTGACCTTTCTCGGCATTGCCGCATCGACCACCGCGCGCGACGAGGAATGGGATTTCATGGATCTTGGCAGATACCTTGAGCGGGCCGACAAGACGACGCGTTTCCTCGATGTGGCAAGCTACCTGCCGTTCGATGAAGATGAGCTTGCTGATGCCTCGTCCGATCACTTGCACTGGTCAGCAATCCTGCGCTCGTGCAGCGCCTTGGGAGCCTTTCGCGCCGTGCAAAGGCAGATCAGCGCCAAGGGAGTGGTCGATTTCCTGCTATTTTCACCGAATTTTCCGCGTTCGGTGCATTACTGCGTCGAGCGGGTCGATGTGAGCTTGCATCGGATTTCGGGCACGCCGCGTGGGACCTTTTCCAACAAGGCCGAGCGCGAAACGGGAAGATTGCTTGCGGATCTCGCCTATGGATCGGTCGACGAAGCTTTCGGCAGCGGCCTGCATGGATACCTCGATGCCCTGCAGGAACGCTTCAATGTGATCGGCGAGGCGATCTTTGAGACATATGTCTTGATGCCCGATCGCATCCAGACTAGTGCCGTGCAGGAGGCTAGGTCCTCATCGGCCTTGGCCGCATGGCAAATGCAACAACAACAGCAGCAGTGAGTGGTTTGTCCGAGTCAGATCGTCCATCATCGGTGGGGGTGAGGCTCGCGGTGCTTCACCGGACGACTTTTCATTATGGAGCGCCGGTGACCCAGAGCGTCAACACGCTCCATCTTGAGCCGCGCACCTTTCCTTATCAGAAAACCATCTCGGCATTGATCCGAGTGTTGCCGGCCACACGACTTCGGCGCTTCACGGATTTGTTTCAAAATGTGACGCATCATTTCGAGTTGCCCGACGCACACTCGCGATTGGAAATCGAAAGCCGCATCCGCGTGCACAACCTGCCATTGGACATTTCCGACGAAAGCCGCGAGGCGACGCGCGAAGCGTATCGGGATTCATCGATTCGCGAGCGAATCTGGCCCTACGTGCAGGAAAGCCGAAGGGTCGGACGCACGCCTGAGATCTGGCGGCAATCGGTTGATGTCGCAGGCGAATTCGATTCAATCTATCAGCGGGCCTGTGCTTTGATGGAATGGATTCACCGCGAGTTTCGCTACGAGCCAGGCGCCACTGGCGTGGGCACGCAGGTGCAGGAATCGTTTCAAATGCGCTGCGGTGTTTGCCAGGACTTCACGCATGTGATGTTGGCGATGTGCCGCGCGGTCGGTGTCGCGGCGCGTTATGCCTCGGGGTATCTTTACAATGGTCCGCGCGACACGCTGGTCGGGGCGCAGGCTTCACATGCCTGGTGCGAGGTTTACCTGCCCTCGGCTGGGTGGATCGGTTTTGATCCCACCAACAACACGCTTGCCGACGAGCGCTATGTGAAGGTCGCGGTCGGCAGGGACTATGATGATGTCGCGCCCGTGGTGGGAAGCTATCACGGCCACGGCCACTGCCGCATGGAAGTGCACGTGGAGGTGGAAAAATGCTAACCCTGCGATTCGGAGAAATTTTTTCAGAACGGCTTGGCAAGACCAAGCCATGCCGAGGCCGCAGCGGCGGCGATGCTGATCGCCAGCACAACGGGCGCGGGAAGAATCTTGCGGCGCGCGAACATGGGCGCGATGCCGAGCAAGAGCCAGAGGCCGATTTTGACCATCCACCAATGTTGATCCATCGGTGGTTTCTTGAGCATCGCAAAGCCGACCAAGAGAATCAGCACGAGCGAAACCCCGTGCAAAATCGACGCTGCCTTTTGGCGTGAGCCGGCGAGCATGGTGGAGCCGAGCGAAGCAAAGAGCGCGAAGGCTGCGGCGAGGTGCAGGGTTTTGAGAATGGCGAGGTCCATGGCTTTGGAAATTGGCGAATCGTGTTGGCGAAAGCAAGGTGATTGTGGGCAGCAAAGATGATGCGCACAAGCAGCGATCAGGCCGGTTGTTGCTGCGAAATGCAGTGGAGCGTGCCGCCTTCCTCGACGAGCTCGAGGCAGTCGATGCCAGTGACCTCACGGCCGGGGAAAAGTTCGCGGATCATGCCGAGTGCGCGGTCGTCGTTTTTGCGTTGTCGAAATGTCGGCACCAGCACGCCGCCATTCACGATGAGGAAATTGACATA
>CAYQRP010000221.1:0-2476 GCA_964419815.1 uncultured Luteolibacter sp.
AGAGTGCCAACGGTGTGAGCGTCCCAAACTTTCTGGAAGAGATTTTTTCCCATGGTGAACTGACCGCCGGGGTTGGTGGCGGGCGGGAAAACTGCCTTTGCCCGGAGAAAATGTCAAAGCCGCATGCGCATCGAAGCGCAAAGACCGAAAAACAAAGGCTCAGGCCAACTCGATGACAAGCCCGACAATCAGCCCCAAAAGAGCGAGAATGGCCGTGATGACGCCGAGGATTTTTAGCCAGTTCTTTGACCTTGTTTTCTCACCGCCCACTCCGTTGACCCATGCCTCCCAGTTTTTTTCGGTGGAATTGGCCGAGCGATGATAGTGCCTGACGGCCCCATGGAATCCTGATTTCTTATCGCTGATTCCGCGTGGCCTCATGGATTGGATCGGTGAATGACAACAGAGAGCGCGTGAGCCATCGCTAAGGGTTCATGGGCGCAATGAGCCCAGCACGAAGTGACAAAGCCGCAAAAAACCCGGCTCACTTTGTGGCGTGAACTTCAGGAACTGCCGGGGCCTCGGCTTGGATTTCTTGAAACTGCGGCAGGGCGCGAAGCTTGGGTGGCTTTGAATCGCTGGTGCAGCAGCAGGAAGCCACTGCAAGGGAAAAGCCGGAAAGGATCAGTGCAAGAGCGGTGCGGGACATGGCGGTTTGGGGGTTGTTATTTGGTGTTTGTGAAATCTGAAAAAGAAACGGATACGGCTGACTCCAACCTCACGCTGAAGGAATTTAGGTTCTGGGGAGTGCGCTGCAAGGCAAAAGAAAGCCCTGCCCGCAGGCTTGTCATCGCAGCGGCATTGACGACACTCGTCCCCTGCCGTCCGTCAGGTCATGCGGACGAGCCCGAAAATTCATTTTGAACCCCATTTTTTCGATCTACGGCCCGGCCAATTCCATCCCATGAGCGCAAAGAGGAAAACGAGGCATGAAATTCGCGGCGATTGGAAATCGACGCTGCTCGGCAAGCTCTTGGGCTGGGCGATGAAGCTCATGACCGCGACGCTGCGGGTCGATCTCCACAACCCAGGCCGCATTGGTGATCCCAGCACGCCCGTGCCGCCGATGATCCTGATGCTCTGGCACAGCCGATTTTTTGTCGTGCCGGGGGTATGGCTCAAAATGCTTCGCACCAAACGCCGCGTGAGCATTCTCACCAGTGCAAGCCGCGATGGCGACATGGTCGCAAACGCGATGGCGGTGTTCGGCTTTGAAGCGATCCGCGGATCTTCCTCGCGTCGCGCGGTCGCGGCATTGGTCGGCCTCAAGCGCGCTCTTGAAGCAGGACAGGATGTTTGCCTCACGCCCGATGGCCCTCGCGGACCGCGCTACAAAGTCCAGGCGGGAGCGATCAAACTCGCCGAAGCCACTGGTGCGCCGATCGTGCCGGTGCATGTGCGGTTTTCCTCGGCGTGGCGGCTTGGCACTTGGGACCGCTTCGTGATACCCCGCCCTTTCAGTCGCGTGACCGTGACCTTTGGCGAACCGATCCGAGTTCAAAAAGGCCTCGACGCCGAAGCGATGGAAAACGAGCGGCTCAAAATCGAATCGCTGCTCGTGTCCGGCACCGACGATGCGTAAAAATTTTTCAACCAATCACAACATGAACCAACCCCGAATGCTTGATGGAAAATCCGTGGCCGCCGCGGTGCTCGATGAGTGCCGCGCGGAAGTCGAAGCCCTGAAATCCCGTGGCACCACGCCAGGCCTTGCGGTCGTGCTGGTCGGCGACGATCCAGCTTCGCAGGTGTATGTCGGATCGAAAGTTCGCACCTGCGGCGAGCTTGGAATTTTTTCGCGCAAGATTGAGTTGCCTGCAAACACCACCCAAGACGAGTTGCTCAAGGTCGTGCGCGATCTCAATGCCGACCCTGCGATCCACGGCATCCTCGTGCAATCACCGCCACCGAAACACATCAACGAAGAGGAAATCATCCGCGCGATTGATCCGCGCAAAGACGTCGACGGATTTCATCCGGAAAATGTCGCCAAGCTTGCGCTGGAAGATCCGACGGGATTTGTTCCCTGCACACCCGCGGGCTGCATGAAATTGCTCGAAGTCGCCGGTATCGAAACCAATGGTGCCGAAGCGGTGGTGATTGGCCGCAGCATGATCGTTGGCAAGCCGATGGCGCTGCTTTTGGTTTCAAAAAATTCCAACGCCACCGTCACCATCGCGCATTCGCGTTCGCGCGACTTGCCTGCCATCTGCCGCCGCGCGGACATCCTCGTCGCCGCTGTCGGCAGACCCGAAATGGTCAAGGCCGATTGGGTGAAACCCGGCGCGGTGGTCATCGATGTCGGCATCAACCGCGTCGCCGATGCCTCGAAAAAATCCGGCTTTCGCCTCACTGGCGATGTGGCGTTTGAGGAGGTCGCGCCGCTCTGCTCGGCGATCACTCCGGTGCCTGGCGGCGTCGGGCCGATGACCATCGCGATGCTGATGAAGAACACGCTGCAAGCGGCACGGCAATC
>CAYQRP010000222.1:0-2467 GCA_964419815.1 uncultured Luteolibacter sp.
GGTGATGGCCAGCACGAGAAGCAAAGCTTCGGAAAAGTTAAAGATTGTCAGCTCCAGCCGGCGGGAGCAAATTTCCCCCATGGTTCGATACCGGTCCAATGTGGCTGCGCTGATGGTGGATTCATCGGGCAGCCTGTTGATCTGCGAGCGCGCAAATGTACCGGGCGCGTGGCAGTTTCCCCAAGGTGGTGTCGATCCCGGAGAAAGCCTGGAACAGGCGCTGTTTCGCGAGGTGCGCGAAGAGATCGGGCTTGAGGCCGAGCACTATGAGGTGGCCGCCATGCGCGAAGGTTACCGCTACCTTTACCCCGAAGATGTGCGCGAGAAAAAAGTCCGCAAGCACGGTAGCCATGGTCAGGAGCAAACCTATTTCTTGTGCCGGCTTAAAGCGGGCGCGCCTCCCGTGAATGTCGATCAAAAGCCGCGCGAGTTTCGCGCGTACCGCTGGATCCTGCCGCAGGAGTTCGATCTCGATTGGCTGCCGGAATTCAAGCGTGAGGTCTATCGCGCGGTGATGCGCGATTTTTTCAAGGTCGAGTTGCGTTGATTCCTCCTGGGTCTCGGCCGATACCGAAAAGCAGCGCTAGCAGTCGCCATGCGCGGTCGAGCGGCGAGTTCCAGGGCCTGGCCGGCCGGACGATTTCCCAGTGTTTTTCGGCTGCCATTGCGCTGAGGGTTGAGTCGGGATTCACCAGCAACGCGCGCTCGCAAATAGCGAGCATTGGCAGATCGGCGCGGCTGTCGGTGTAGCCGCAGGAGCCGGGCAGGCGACCACCGACGAAGTACGATGAATCTAGTACTTGATGGAGCCGAATGACCTTCGCCGCGCCCTTGTGGTTTTCCAAATCAGGGAAAAGTGCTCCAGGCGTGACCACTGTGCCGAGCGAAATATCGAAACCGAGCAGCGCGCCAATTTCCCGCACATAGAACTCCGGGCTGGCGGAGGAGAGGATGAGCAGATCACCAGCGCGGCGGTGCGCAGCGATGCGTTCGCGAAGCTGCGGATAAATCGCCGGCATGAGCGACTGCGCGAATTCGCGAGCGTACGCGGCGAGCTGGTGCGCATCGACACGCCACAGGTAGCTGAGAAAAATCCGCTTCATGCACTCGGTGCCGAGGATCGCGGCGAAAGGCGTAAAAACCAAAAACACCGGCAAAAGCAGCGCGCGCCATGGTTCGCGGCGCACGACAAAATGGCGAAACAACAACTGGCAATCCCATGGGATCAGGGTGCCATCGAGATCGAAGAGGGCGACTGCCCGCGCGGGGGTGTTGGAGGAGCTCGTTTGCACGGGATCAACTGCGAATCGCGCGCAGACTGACACGCCATCGCGCGTGCCGCCATCTTTTCCCGCGCTGCTTTGCGCTTTCCGCCGCCGAAATCCGAATGTAAACTCCGCCCATGCCAGAAACCGCCGAGGCAGACCCACGCTTCAACGAATTTGTCCTGTTCCAGGCACAAAACGCCGGACTTTTTCTCGGTCAGATTCCCCACCCGCAAACAGGTGAAAAATCGGTGAACCTCCGCGCCGCTCAATCGGTGATCGACTCGCTCGAAATGCTTTCCGCCAAAACCCGCGGAAATCTGACGGAAACCGAAACCAAGCTTCTCACCATGGCGCTGCAAAATTTGCGGCCCCTCTACCAATCCGCGCAAGCCGCCGCCAAACACTGAACTCCAACGCATCATGACATCATTCGAACCCTTCAACATCGGCCATGTGCCCGTCGGCGGACCCGTCCCATTTTTCATCCTCGGCCCCTGCTCGCTCGAGTCGGAGTCCTTCGCATGGGACATGGCGCGCTCGCTCAAGGAGATCGCCGATCGCACCGGCATCCCTTTCGTTTTCAAAGCATCCTTCGACAAAGCCAACCGCACATCGATCAGCTCGTTTCGCGGACCCGGCCCGCGCGAGGGTTGCCGCATTCTTGGAGAAATCGGCAAGGAGCTCGGCGTGCCGGTCACGACCGACATCCACACCGCCGAGCAGGCCGACATTGCCGCGGAGTTTGTCGACCTGCTGCAAATTCCGGCATTTTTGTGCCGTCAGACCGACCTGCTCGAAGCCGCGGCGAAAACCGGCCGCGCGGTGAATGTGAAGAAAGGCCAATTCCTTGCGCCGTGGGACACGGTGAACATCGCCGACAAAATGCGCGCGTTTGGCTGCAACCATTTTCTCATCACCGAACGCGGCACAACCTTCGGTTACAACAATCTCGTCGCCGACATGCGCTCGCTTTACTGGATGCGCAAAGAAGGTCTGCCGGTGATCTTCGATGCGACGCATTCGGTGCAGCGGCCCGGCGGGCTTGGCGGCACAACCGGCGGCGATGGTGAGCTTGCGCCGGTGCTGGCGCGCGCGGCCGTGGCGACCGGCATCGACGGACTTTTCATGGAGGTGCACTCGGATCCCGCCAACGCCGTTTCCGACGGACCCAACCAGATCCCGCTCGAGTTCATCGAAGA
>CAYQRP010000223.1:0-2452 GCA_964419815.1 uncultured Luteolibacter sp.
TACAAAAACGAAGCCTACGAGCTCTTCGTCACGCTCATGGATTCGATCAAACGCGAAGCCCTCCAAAACCTCTTCCGCTCGGCTGCCAACCTCGAAGCCTTCCTCAAACAACTTCACAGCCAGCCCCAACAACTCCAAGGCGGCGAACAAACCCTCAACCAAAGCAACATTGCCGTCACCGGCAATTCAAGCAGAGTGCCCGGCACCGGTGACGACGAGGCCCCAACACTCAAACTCAACCTCCCCAAACGCAAACCCAGCTTTGCCATCGAGACCACCGGCAGAAACGCTCCCTGCCCCTGCGGATCCGGCAAAAAATTCAAACAATGCTGCGGCAAGGAGGGCCCATGAAAAAATCCGTTAGCATCAAGCCCAACAAAACCGCTGTTGTCACTCGTGATGATGGCGCAATGTCTCCGCAAGTGCCGCAACAGCTATCAGGCGTAAGCAGCATCGATGACTTGCGAAATCGAATCTTCAAGGCAGCTCTGATCATACTCGCAAGCTTATGGGTCTACTCACCGTCGTACCATGGCGACTGGCTTTGGGATGATGACCAAATGCTGACCGCAAACCTCACCGTGCAGCACCGCATCTCCCCCGACCCGAATGTGCCTACCGACAGCCTAGCCACGCTTAAAAAACTTTGGTTCAACCCTGATGGTGCCGACTACTTTCCGCTCTCCTACACGGCATTGTGGATGCAATATCCCTTCTTCGGATTGGAACCCACGGGCTACCATGTCACCACGATCCTATTTCACATTGCAGGCGCACTGCTCTTTTGGGCTTTGCTCGCAAAAATGAAGATTCCCGGCGCATGGCTATCAGGCCTCGTCTTCGCGATTCATCCGGTCTGCGTCGAGAGCGTCGCGTGGATCTCCGAAACAAAAAACACGCTTTCTTTGCCGCTTTTCATGCTCTCCTGCATTTACTGGGTCGGCCAAGATGAAGAGTCCGTTTCCTTCAAGCGGAAGCGGCTTTATGTCTTATCCGTCTTTTTTTTCTTGGTCTCGATGCTGGCCAAAACCTCGATCGTGGCATTCCCGGTCTTGACGCTGCTTTACGCTTGGTGGAAGCACGGAAAAGTAAGCAAGCGGGACATCATGCTCTCGCTGCCCTTGTTTGCGATCTCAATCGTACTGGGACTTTTGACCATTCACTACCAATGGGGCCGTGCCATCGGGCAGGAAAAGATCATCATCGGCGATTTGCTGACGATGGATGGATTTCTCTCCCGAATGGCCATTTCGGGAATGGGAGTTTTTCACTACATCTCATCAATCGTATGGCCATTTGGCCTGTTGCCGATCTATCCGCGATGGGAGGTCGATCCGCCTAAATTCTGGATGCTCCTCGCTTGGCCCATGTTCTTTGCAGGCCTTTGGTGGATGTGGAGGAAACTCAATGCCGCATCTCCATCGGAATGGTGCCGCCACGCTCTTTTTGTAATCGGCTTTTTTCTGCTGATGATCGCTCCGGTTCTCGGATTTGTGACCATTTCCTACATGCGCATCACATGGGTAGCGGATCATTTCGTTTACAAGCCCATGCTTAGCATCGTGGCTTTTCTCTGTGCCGGTGTGGTTTTGTTTTACGATCGTCTCAAGGATACTTCCAAAACCAGATTTTTGGTGGCAGCGGCCATCTTGCTTGCGGGGTTTGCATGTTTCTCCTTCCGCCAAACGACTTTCTGGAAGGACGAGGACCACTTGTGGACATACACCCTCAAGCACAACAATGATGCCTGGCAGGCGCACAACCGTTTGGGTGCCAAGAAATCCTTCCGTGGTGATGTTGATGGCGCTCACTATCATTTCCAAAATGCCACCCGCCTGCGCCCCGACCTCGGCGAAACGCATAACAACCTCGCTTCAACCTTCTTGGCCCGTGCGCAGATTTTTGAGAAGCAAGGCGACCGCGCTGCTGCCGATCGTGAAGCGGCGGAAGCAATCCATCATTCATCCGAAGCCTGCCGGGTGACGCCTAGTGTCCCCATTTTTCATATCAACCTCGCCAACGCACTACTGACCACTGGTCGCTTTGCCGAAGCTGAAAACAAATACAAAGAAATTCTCAGCTTTTCCCCGAACGATTCCTCTATCTTGAACAATTACGGCGTCGCCCTCTGCAAGCAGGGCAAGAATGAGGAGGCGATCCCCCATTTCCGACGCGCGCTTGAAATCACACCGAACCTCAAGGATGCCTCCGACAATCTGGCAAAGGCCTTGGAAAGCAAGAATGGCACCGCTGCGGGCACGCCGAAGTCTCCACAAGATGGCAAGCCCGGCGACCTGAAGGACGATAAGAGCATCGCCGACTCACTGGCCATGGCGGGCCAGATCGTCGAGGCTGGAGAGAAGTACAAGCAGCTTCTCAAAAAGCAACCGAATGACCCTGCACTGATCAACAACTACGGCTTCATTCTCTTCAGACAGGGTAAGAGCGAGGA
>CAYQRP010000224.1:0-2446 GCA_964419815.1 uncultured Luteolibacter sp.
GCGCCACCGGGCCCGAGACGCAGCGTCCATGCGTCGCATTCCGATCCGGTCGCACCAGTGAACGTGCGCGCGCCATTGCCGCGCTTCAACACGCTCGTCGCATCGATCGCCGCCTCGGGGCTCAAAGCCTGCACAAGCGATGACTTGGCGGTGTAAATGAGTTCGCCTTGAGCATCGCGAATTTCGCGAATGAAAAACGGCTTGGGCCGCTTGCCTTTATTCCCAAGCGTCGCAAGCCCGACCGCCATTTCCATCGGCGTGGCCGCTACCGATCCGCGAAACAAATCTTCGGTTTGCAAAAAGGGCCCGTCCAAACCGCAGCGACGCGCGAGTCGCTCGACTTCTGCCGCGCCGATTTGACGTCCGGTTTGCACCGGTTTTCCCGGCAACACGAGACCGCCGCGCTCGGATGCCGCCGCCGCAACAAATGGCTCAAAGGCCGATCCGAGATCACGATTCGAACGCGTGCGATCGAATCGCGAATGCCGGAAATTTCGTCCGCCGATCAACGCCAACACAGCGCCGCTGGCGGTCTCAGTCGTGACCGCCGCGTATTGCAGGTAAGCCGGATCACTGCCCGCCTCGTGCTGCATCGGCGAGGGATGCGACCACGACTTTTCGCGCTCGAGTTGTTCAACGGCATGATTCAATTCGGTCTCAAGCCGCTCCTGCCACTGCGCATCAAGCGTCGTCATCACGCGCAAGCCGCCTGCGGCGATTTCGGCATCACCAAGGATGCGATCAAGCTCACGCCTCACCGCTTGCAAGGCGTAAGAGGTTTGCGCCTCGCCTCGATCATCCTTTGCAAGTCCGATCGCCTCGGCGGCTACTGCGTCGCGTCGCTTGAGGTCGATGAGCCCCATCGCGACCATGCGATCGAGGGTTTGGTCGCGTTGCGCAAGCGCCGCATCAAGATTGCGCAGCGGTGAAAAAATGTGTGGCCCGCGAATGATGCCAACCACCAGCGCGCATTGACCATCGCTCAACTCGCGCACGGGTTTTCCAAAATAAGTTTCCGCCGCCTCGCTGATCCCATCGGCACCGGCACCGAAGTAAATGCGGTTGAGGTAATGCGTGAGGATTTCGTCCTTCGTGTAACGCGCCTCGATGCGCAGGGTCAGCGCGATTTCAAGAAATTTGCGGTGCAAGGACTTCTGCCGCATTTGAAATACATTGCGCGCGAGCTGCATGCTCAGTGTCGATGCGCCCTGCGTGAACTCACCATCCTTGAGGTTGCGCAACGTCGCACGCATCAGGCCCCGCACATCGACACCATGATGCTCGAAGAATCGCGCATCCTCGCGAGCCCGCAGGGCATTGACCAAGAAATCCGGCAGATCCGCGCGCGTAGCCAGTCTACCACCAGCGCCCGGCACGGCAATTTCACGGCCCTTGCGATCAAGAAAAACCGTGCCGTGCGGCAAACGCGCGACCTCATCGAGATCGAAGCGCATTGCGATCACAAAGTAGGTGAAAACCAATCCGGAAACAGCAACGAGTGACAATGCCGCCAGCCAAAAGATCACCGACAAAGGTCCATGCGACCACTCGGGAAGCCGTCGTTTCCATGAGGCCGTCGCTTGCAATGGTCGCCAGGTGGACAATGGATTTTTTCCTCGGCTTGAGTTGATGCAAATCAGGGTTCTTCCACTGGCAGCGCGCGCAGCGGAGCTTCGTCCTCCTCGACCACTTCCGCCCGCATCGGTGCTTCATCGACAACTTTCGCGCGCAAAGGAACCGCATCGCTATTGGCGATATCGACCTCCTCGACCGCCATCGCTCGCGCCGGATGGATCGGGCAAAAATCGTTCGCCTCGGGCACCGTCTCGGCAGGCAAGAGTTCGCTCGTTGCGGTATCCGCCCCCCTGCATCCGCTGGTCGCACGCTTGCCGGAAAGCCGGCACAGCCCGACCTGGACCAGCCCGGACTTGTTGTGCAGTTCGCCCGCCTTGTAACCGAAACCATCGGCCGCTTTCATGATTTCCGCCCACACCGGCAGCGAAAGCACCGAACCGAATCCGCCATGAATGGTTTTCTTCGGCGTGTCGAAACCGACCCACACCGCACAGCTCAGCGCCGAGGAATAACCTGCAAACCATGCGTCCTTGAAGTCATTGGTCGTACCGGTCTTGCCGCCGCATGGTTTTTTGAAACCCAAGGTTTTCACCGATGCGGCCGTGCCATAACTCGTGACTTCCTTGAGAATGTTTGAAACGGCAAAGGCGGAGTCTGCGGATGCCGACTGATACGAAAGCGGCAGCGTCGAGTAGAGCACATTGCCCTCGCGATCCTTGATTTCGGAAATCAGATAAGGACGGTAGCGCGTGCCTTCGTTGGGGAAAATCGTGTAGGCCGTCGCCACTTCCCACGGCGATGCTTCCCATGATCCAAGAAACGATGCGGGCCTTTCCGGCATCGGCGTCGAGAAGCCCGCCATGCCGGCGAC
>CAYQRP010000225.1:0-2438 GCA_964419815.1 uncultured Luteolibacter sp.
GTTTACTGCGACTTCGAGGACCCGCGCCGCTACAAGGACGCGGTGGCGGTTTTTCGAAAATCGTCACGGGCAACGGACGCCAAAATCCTTCTCGCCACGCCGCGCATTCTCAAGCCCGGCGAAATCGGCTACCTCAAGCTCGTCGAGAATGCCGCGCCCGACGGCGCCTTGCTGCGCAATCTCTCGGCGCTTAACTACTACAAACATCGTAGCAATTTCATCAAGGCCGGAGATTTTTCGCTCAATGTTTCCAATCCCCTAACCGCGCGCGTGCTGATGGAAGGCGCGGCGCTGGATTTCCTGACGGTTTCTTACGACCTCAACATCGGTCAGGTGCTGGATCTTCTCGATGCCGCTCCGCCGCAGTGGTTTGAACTGTCACTCCACCAGCACATGCCGATGTTTCATATGGAGCACTGCGTGTTCTGCACGTTTTTGAGCAGCGGCACGACCTACAAGGACTGTGGGCGACCCTGTGAAAAG
This sequence comes from uncultured Luteolibacter sp., assembly GCA_964419815.1. GTDB lineage: Bacteria > Verrucomicrobiota > Verrucomicrobiia > Verrucomicrobiales > Akkermansiaceae > Luteolibacter. The sequence goes on from CAYQRP010000225.1 coordinate 484, forward strand.
CATGTCGTGCATTTGCGTGATCGCGTTGGTCAGTTGCATCGATTGCAGGCCGATGTTGGCTGCCGCAACACGCTCTTCAACGGTCGCGCGCAGACCGGCGCGAGGTATTACGACGAACTCCGCTCGACCGGCATTTCGAAATTCCGCATCGAGTTGCTCGATGAGGATGAAAGCACCGCGACGAAAACGATTCGCGCGTATCAGGATCTCATCGCGGGCCAGATCGGAGCCATCGATTTGCTCGAACAAGTTGAAGCCATTGAAAAACTTGGTGTCACCGAAGGCACTCTGAAAGGGTGATATGGCCGCAAAATGCGGTTTTCTGCTGGCCGATCGGGTGTCGAGGTGCTTTGAAGGGCGCGTTGACACGCTTGTTCATCTCCCATGACTGCATCTTCATCAAACCCATCGGGTCAATCGCCCCGCCTCGCCGTGACCACCCTTGCGGCTCTCGGCGTCGTCTATGGCGACATCGGAACCAGCCCACTCTACGCCTTTCGTGAGTGCTTCCACGGCGCGCATGGCGTGACTGTCGACCCGAGCAACCTGACGGGTGCCGCATCGCTGATCGTCTGGTCGCTCTTGCTGGTGGTGACGGTGAAGTATCTGTTTTTCGTGTTGAAATTGGACAACCGAGGTGAAGGCGGGATCCTGGCCTTGTCGGCATTGATCCGCGGCGCGGTGAAAAGTTTGGGCGGCAAGGATCCTCGCAAGGTCATGCTTTTGGGCTTGGCGGGCGCGGCGCTGATTTATGCCGACGGCATGCTGACTCCGGCCATCTCGGTGCTCAGTGCGGTCGAGGGCTTGGCAGTGAGCGCGCCGATGCTTTCGCATTGGGCGGTTCCTTTGGCGGTGTTGATTCTCGGTGGTTTGTTTGCGATTCAGCAATTCGGTACCGGTCATGTGGGCAAACTTTTCGGTCCCGTCGTGGTGACATGGTTTCTCGTGCTTGGCATTCTTGGCGCGTCGGCCGTGGTGCAAAACCCTGAGGTGCTCGTGGCCTTGAGTCCGTACGAAGGCCTTCGTTTTTTGTGTCAGGAATGGAAACATGCCTTTCCCCTGCTCGCCGCGGTGTTCCTTGCGGTGACCGGCGGCGAAGCCCTGTACGCCGACCTCGGGCACTTCGGCACGAAGCCGATCCGCGTTGGTTGGTTTTCACTCGTGCTGCCCGCGCTCGCACTCAACTACTTGGGTCAGGCCGCGCTGCTCACCGCCGACGCTTCGGCGATTCGCAATCCGTTTTTCCTCTTGGCTCCCGAGTCGATGCGTTTTCCGCTCACCCTGCTCGCGACGGCGGCAGCGATCGTGGCGAGTCAGGCTTTGATCTCCGGCGCGTTCTCGCTCACCACGCAAGCGATCCAACTGGGATGTTTGCCGCGCTTTCGCGTGCGATACACTTCCGAGCATGCCATCGGCCAAGTTTATGTGCCCGCAGTGAACTGGCTCTTGGCCGCCGCCTGCATTCTGTTGGTTGTCGAGTTTCAAACCTCGTCGGCTTTGGCTGGCGCTTATGGCATTGCGATCGCATTGACCATGGCGATCACCTCGATGCTCTTTTACTCAGCCGCGCGCACCGAGTGGCGATGGTCGGCGTTCAAGGCCGGCTTGCTGACTGGCATCTTCCTTGTGGTCGACGCGGCCTTCCTGATGGCCAACACGCTCAAGATCGTTCACGGCGGCTGGGTGCCGTTGGTGGTGGGCGGCGGCATCATGGGACTGATGATGATCTGGATGTGGGGTCGCGCGCGACTCTATGCGCGCATCACGCGCGAGGCATTGCCCGTCGAGGATCTTTTGCAGGATCTTGAAAAAGGCCGCATTCATCGCGTTTCCGGAACGGCGATTTACATGAGCGGCAAGGGCGCGCAGGTGCCCAACGCGTTGCTGCACAACCTCAAGCACAATCAAGTGCTGCACGAGCGCGTGATCCTGCTGCATGTGATGACGCTCGATCA
>CAYQRP010000226.1:0-2438 GCA_964419815.1 uncultured Luteolibacter sp.
CACGACCGCCGATGAACATTCACGAATACCAAGCCAAGGAGCTTTTTGACCGATTTGGAGTTCCAAGCCCGAAGGGTGCTGCCGCATCGAGCGCCAAAGAAGCGGGTGAAGCGGCGGCGGCATTGGGAGTGAAAAACCTCGTCGTCAAAGCTCAGGTGCACGCCGGCGGACGCGGCAAGGGAGTTTTCAAAAATGGTTTCAAGGGCGGCGTTCATCTCGTCGAATCGGCGGAAAAGGCGGAGGAAATTGCCGGCAAGATGCTCGGCGAGATTTTGGTGACCAAACAAACCGGCGATGAAGGTCGCTTGGTGCGCAAAGTGATGGTCGCCGAATCGGTGGAGATCAGCCGCGAGCTCTACCTCGCAATTCTCGTCGACCGCCAGACCAGCAAGCCAGTGATCATCGTTTCGACCGAAGGCGGCATGGACATCGAGGAGGTGGCCGAGCGCACGCCGGAGAAAATTTTGCGCGAGTATGTCAATCCGCTCGGCGGCTTGCAGGCCTATCAGGTTCGCAAGATGTGCAAGAAGCTCGATCTTCAAGGGCACGCCAAGCAGTTTGGTCAACTGATCAACGCGCTCTACAAGCTCTTCATCGCCCTCGATTGCTCGATGGTCGAGATCAACCCGCTGGTCGTGACCACCGACAATCAAGTCTACGCACTCGATGCGAAATTCAACTTCGACGACAACGCGCTGTACCGCCATCCGGAAATTTCCGCGATGCGCGATCACGACGAGGAAGATCCGCGTGAAGTGGCGGCCGCCGAGCATGAGCTCAATTACATCGGCCTCGATGGCAACATCGCTTGTCTTGTCAATGGTGCCGGACTCGCGATGGCGACCATGGACATCATCAAACACCACGGCGGTGATCCGGCAAACTTCCTCGATGTGGGCGGTGGCGCTTCGAAAGACCAAGTGACGGCGGCATTCAAGATCATCCTCGGCGATCCGAATGTGCGCGGAATTTTCATCAACATCTTTGGCGGCATCATGGACTGCAACATTGTCGCCGAGGGCGTGGTCGCCGCTGCGCGTGAGACCGGTCTTTCACTGCCGCTGGTCGTTCGTCTCGAGGGTAACAATGTCGAGGCCGGTAAGGCCACGCTCGCCGCATCGGGGCTCAACATCGTTTCCGCCGACGGCATGGATGACGGTGCCGCCAAGATTGTCGCCGCCGTTGCCTGATTTATTTTTTCAAAACCGATATTCTTTTCAGCCATGTCCATTCTCATCGACGAAAACACCAAGGTCCTCATTCAGGGCATCACCGGCAGCTTCGGGGCGCGCCACACACGGCTTTCACTCGAGTACGGCACCAAGGTGGTGGGCGGTGTGACGCCCGGCAAGGGTGGTCAGAAATTTGAAAACACCGTGCCGATCTTTGATACGGTTTCGGAGGCCGTACAGGAAACCGGTGCCACAGCCACGGCGATTTTCGTGCCGCCGGCCTTTGCGGGTGATGCGATTCTTGAAGCGGCGGATGCCGGTGTGGATCTGATCGTGTGCATCACCGAGGGGATTCCCGTGATGGACATGATGCGGGTCAAGGCGATGCTTGCCGGATCCAAGTCGCGTCTCGTTGGGCCAAACTGCCCGGGTCTGGTGACGCCGGGTCGCGGTGAGAAAAGCCATGGTGGTTGCCGCATCGGCATCGCGCCGGGCTACATTCACAAGCGTGGCAATGTCGGTGTCGTTTCGCGTTCCGGTACGCTGACCTATGAAGCCGTGTGGCAGTTGACGCAGCTTGGTTATGGTCAGAGCACCTGCGTGGGCATTGGCGGTGATCCGATCAATGGCACCTCGCACCTCGATGTGCTCAAGATGTTCAACGAAGATCCCGAGACTGAAGCCATCATTTTGATTGGTGAAATTGGCGGCAATGCCGAGGTCGAGGCCGCGCGTTGGGCGAAGGAACATTGCAAGAAGCCGATTGCCGGATTCATTGCCGGTGCGACCGCACCTCCTGGGCGGCGCATGGGTCATGCCGGTGCGATCGTCGGCGGCGAAGAGGACACCGCGCAGGCGAAAAAGCGCATTCTGGCCGAGTGCGGCATTGCCGTGGCCGAGACGCCGGGCGTGATGGCAAAAACGCTGCTCAACGCCTGGGGCAAGTGATCAAACAGCGGTGCTTATGTCGCGCCGCGTTACTCAGGCCACCACATGCACGCCATGCGGATTGATCCGCGAGACGTAGGCTTGGCAATTGATCGGAATGGCGGAGAACACCTTGCTGACCGCCTCGCCAACCTTGCGTGCGATTTCCTCGCCTTCGCAGAGGGCGAAGACTGATGGGCCCGCGCCGGAGATTGAAAATCCGAGTGCGCCAGCCGCGAGAGCGGCGCGTTTGGCTTTGTAAAAATCGGGAATGAGTTTTTGGCGGCGTGGCTCGGCGATCACATCATGGATCGAGCGAGAGATGAGGCCGTAGTCTTC
>CAYQRP010000227.1:0-2422 GCA_964419815.1 uncultured Luteolibacter sp.
GCCGACCAAAGGCTTATGAGTCCTCTGCTCTACCGCTGAGCTACTCTGCCGAAAATTTCCTGGCGCCTGGTCGGATCCTGGGCGCGGGGCGGGGAGGGTTAGCTTGCTGGGGTGAAAATGTCCATCGAAATTTTGCCGAAGTCGCCGCCATCTCACATGCGTTTTCACATGAAGATATCACGCGATCATGTGGTTGGAATCTTGACCCCTTGCAAAACATTCCACAAGTTCGGCGCATGTCGGATCGAAACGCTCGTAAAGCGAAGCAAAAACATGTGGTGGTGGTGGGTGCCGGGCCCGGAGGGTTGACTGCTGGCATGCTGCTCGCGCATCGGGGATTCAAGGTCACGATCGTGGAGAAAAACGATCGGGTGGGCGGACGCAACTCGGAGCTGCGCATGGGAGATTATTCCTTCGATTTGGGCCCGACCTTTTTGCATCAGAAATTTTGCCTCGATGAGATTTTTGCCGAGTTGGGTGGAAAGAGCGAAGATCATCTGGAGTTTGTCGATCTCAACCCGATGACCCAGCTGAGCTGGGGCGAGACCTCGATGCGCACCTTCAGCGACAAGCAGAAGATGGCGGGTGAGATCGAGCGGGTGTTTCCTGGAAGCAGTGGCGGATTTTTGCGCTACATGGATGAGCAGGGAGAAAAGTTTCGCGCGATTTACCCGTGCCTGCAGTATCCGTATCACAAGCTCAGTGCGTTTCTGCGACCGCATCTGATCAAGGCTCTGCCGCATGTGCTGACGACTCGGAGTGTGCACGATGTGCTGGGCGACTATTTCAAGGACGAGCGGCTGAAGTTGGCCTTCACCTTCCAGGCCAAGTATCTCGGCATGTCGCCGTGGCATTGTCCGGCTTTGTTCAGCATCCTTTCCTTCACCGAGTACCGCTATGGCGTGTATCATGTGCAGGGTGGCTTGAATCGGATTTCGCAAGCGATGGCCGATGTCTTCACCAAGATGGGCGGCGAGCTTCGTTTGCAGTCACCTGTGAAGCAGCTGATTCATCAGGGTCGCGACATCAGCGCGGTCGAATTTGAAAATGGCGAAATGCTCAAAGCCGATGCGGTGGTGGTGAATGCCGATTACGGTCATGCGGCAACACGATTGTTCAATGGTCGTTCGGTGAGCGAGGATCGCATGCGTGCGAAGCGTTTTTCCTGCTCGACCTTCATGATGTTCCTTGCGCTCGACAAGGTGTACGAAAACGAACCGCACCACCACATCATCTTTGCCGACGATTACCGTGCGAATGTGGCCGACATCCAGAGCGAGCGTCATGTGTCGGACGACATGTCGATCTATGTTCGCAACTCGTGCGTGACCGATCCGCATGTCGCGCCGGCGGGCAAGTCGGGATTGTACATTCTCGTGCCGACGATCAACACGCGTCACGGCTACGATTGGGAGTCGAATAAGGAAGCTTATGCGGAGAAAATTTTACGCCGCATCGAGGAGCGCACTTCGATGAAGGATCTGCGCAGCCACATCGTCGAGCAGCGGGTTTTTTCGCCGCAGGATTGGGAGAGCGCGTCGATCTTCATGGGGGCGACCTTCAACCTCGCGCACACGCTCACGCAGATGCTGTATTTCCGTCCGCACAACCGTTATGCGGGTTTCAACAACTGCTATCTGGTTGGTGGCGGCACGCACCCGGGAAGCGGGTTGCCGACGATTTACGAATCGGGCCGAATCAGTGCCAACCTGATTTGCGACAGCTTCGGTGTGCCTTACCAGCCGGTGGATTTGGCATCGGGTTACCTGCAGTGCGCCTGATTTTTTCGCGCGATTATTCGGCTGCATTCCACATCCGCCTTGCGGTTGATCGAGGTCGCGGTTTGAATGCGCGCCTCACGGCATGAATCTGCTCAAGAAGGTCATCCAGCTTCGCGAAAGTTCGCATCCGGATCACGAGAAGCCCTTTCTCGAACATCTCGAGGATCTGCGTGTGATGGTCACGCGCATCTTAATCACGCTGGTGATTTCGATGGTTGTTTGCTTTGCGTTTCAGAAGCAGTTGATGGAGTTGCTGCGGCGTCCTGTCGAGCAGGTGTGGATCACCCAGCTCGATGCGAAATTGCCGAAGAGTTCGACGGAAATTCCCAAGCCCTTGAATGTCGATATCTGGGAAAACGCCAAACACTTGGAGCATGCGGCGTCGGGATTGAATGACGGGCAGCGTGAGGTTTTTTTCAGAAACTTGGGCGATGCCGATCTGGTGTTTCATGTGCGGGCGGTAGGTTTGTTGCGAGCCTTGTTGGCGGTGCCGGAAAACGGGCGTGAGGCGTTTCTTGATGGAATGAATCTGCGTGGGGATCTGCGCGAGCAGGTTGAGGTGTTGGCAAAGACCATGCCGGGCACTGATCTCGAGCAGCGGGGGAATTTGAAGATGATGTCGGCACTCAAGCCGACCGAGA
>CAYQRP010000228.1:0-2407 GCA_964419815.1 uncultured Luteolibacter sp.
ACCATGCCGTAGGGCACTTGGCGCAGGCGCATGGCGACGAGATCGGTGAAGCCGACATAGGCGCCGGCGAGCCATGCGCGGAGCCAGACGCTGAAGAAGGAAATGACGATGCCAAAGACGACAAGCGAGGCGATGACAATGACGACGAGTACGATGGTGGATAGGTCCATGGTGTTTATTCTGGTGTGGGGGTGGGGGTAACGATCAGGCGAAAATTGTCTGCGCCGACGACTTGTAGCGTCGCGCCCGGCGAAATTTGTCCAGATTGGCTGAATCCTTCGTAGCGTTTTCCATTCACGCGGATGTAGCCGCTGGGCGAAAGCAGGGTGATGGCCTCAGCTTGGGCACCGATGAGCTGTTGGGCATCGGGGCCGAGGGCCGCGCTGGTGGCGCTGATTTCGCTATCGAGAAAGGCGCGACGACCGATGCGGGTTTTTGGCAGGACATAAAATTCCAGAAAAAGCGTGATTCCAATCAGCGCCAAGGCCGTTACGAGCGCGAGCGTGCCACCGCTTGAACCGAAGCGCGAATAGGCAACGGCGCAGCCGCCGAGCATCATCAGTGCCGCGATGCCGCCAAGAATGCCGCCGGGCACGATCACCTCTGCGGCGAGCAGGATGAGGCCGATGGCAAACAGTAAAATGATCAGACTCATGACAGCGTTTCCACGATGAGGCCGAATTCGGATGCGCCCGTGACTTTCACCGGCGTGCCTGTTTCGGCAAAACCCATGGCGAGTTTCGCCTCGTATCGTTTGCCGGAAATCTCGACTTGTCCACTCGGGAAAAGCGCGGTGACCGCTTTGCCAGTTTGGCCTAACAGATTTTCCGCCATCACAGGTATCGCATCGCCGCTCACGGCGCTTTCCAAGACCATGCCGCCCCAAGGTCCGCCTTTGGGCAAAAAGCGCAGCAACAAAAGAAATGCCACCACCGCCAGCGCCGTAGCGGTGAGCACATTGAGCAGCGGGCGTAGCAAAACATCGCCCGAGATCGTCACCGGCTCGCCCGGCCATAGGTCGAGCATCATCCACACCAGCGAGGCAAGGATCATCGCCACGCCGGTGACGGCGGCGATCATCGTACCGGGAAACAGAAAAATTTCGATGATCACCAACGAAACGCCGAGCGCGAAAAGCAGGGCCGGTTCGTGACCGGAGAGTCCAGCGACATGATGTCCGAAAAACACGATGCCCAAAAGAATGCCTCCGCTGATGCCAAAGACACCGAAGCCGGGAGTTTTGAATTCAACGAAAAGCGCGAGCAATCCGAGCCCGAGCAGGATCGGCGTGAGGCTGGTGAGGTACTGCGCGAGTTTTTCCGACCAAGTCACTTCGAGCCGCACGAGCGAATGATTTCCCGCGCCGTGGAGTTGATCGAGCAATGCGTTGAGGTCCTTCGAGATGCCGGCACCGAGCAGGGGCAGGGGAGGTTCGCCGTAAGTCTTCATCGCTTCCTGCGCGGTGAGCGAGAGCAGTTCGCCTTTTTTCTTGATGACCGTGTCGCCGATCTTCAACTCCGAGTCCATGTCGATCATCGCCGATACGACTTCGCCGCGATAACCCTTGCCTTCGGAAATCGATCGCACGCGCGCCTTGAGATAACTCACAATTTTTCCGCGCATCGTCTCGTCGATCTCCGCGCCGGTCGCAAGCACGGGCGCGGCGGCACCGATCACGCCTTCGGGCGCGAAGTGGATTTCATCGGTGCCGGCAGCGATCAGTGCACCGGCGGAGATCGCCTCACGGTTCACATAGGTCACGGTTTTGCCTGGAAATTTTTCCAAGGCCTTGAGCATCTCGAAGGTCACATTGAGCTCCCCGCCGGGCGTTTCCATGTCGAGCACGATGGTGTCGACCTTGTTTTCGATCGCGTCCTTGAGCCCGCGGCGCAGGATGAAGAGCTCGGGCTTGGCAATCTGCGCGCGGATCGGAATGACAACGACCTTGGCGGGAGCTTTGGGTGTGGGTGGTGCAGTGTTTTCCGCCTGCGCGCCGAGGGGAAAAACACCTGAGGCGAAAACTGTTAGAAGGGTCGGCAGCCAATGCTTCACGGGCTCTATCATGCATCGGGATTCGCATCGCGCAAGAAGGCTGTGTCCCAAATGCCAACAAAGCGCCGATTTACGCGAATTCGTAGCGCAGCGCGGAGATGCAGAACAACGATGCCGTTTCCACGCGCAGCACGATGTGACCCAGTGACACGGGGATGAACCCGGCATCAAGTGCGGCGGCGGTTTCTTGCGGAGAGAAATCACCCTCCGGGCCGACGAGGATCGTGGCCTCGGTGGTGGCGGGATGCGCCTTGAGAATTTCGCGCAGCGGTTTTGCGCCGGGCGCGAGCGAAGCAATGAGCTTGATGCCCGAAATTTTTTCGGCATCCGCGATCCATGTCTCGAATGCGAGCGC
>CAYQRP010000229.1:0-2403 GCA_964419815.1 uncultured Luteolibacter sp.
TTTCTGGTCAAGCGGCTACGCGCAGATGAAAAAAGAAGTCGCCGGCCGCTACCCGCGGCATCCGTGGCCCGACAACCCGCGCGATTACAAACCCGCGAAGTGATTTGCGGTGGGATAACAAAACAAAAAATTCATGTTACGCCTTTTGCTGTTCTTCTCGCTGCTGCCGCTCGCGCTGACATTGATCGCGCGCTGGTGGTTTGGCTCACGCGTTCTTGCTTCTTACGGCAAGCGCATGTGCCGCTGCGACCTCAGACTCTGGACGCCCGCGCACGATGACAAAACTTCCGTTCACCGCGCGGAGGACACTGCCGCTGAATTTGGAAATCAGCTTCGCCGCAAAGCTCTGCACGAATGGCAGGAACGCGATCCGAAATCCGCCAACTCGCGCGAGCATTCTCGCCGCTTCGGCATCGCCGTTCCTCCGCTCGGCGGCGTGGTGGCAGTGCTGGCAGTGATCGCCGGAAAAATCCCCGTGCTCGGAGCGATTGCAATTTTCATCGCTGCAGTCGCGCTCTCCGCCGTGTTGGGGATACTCGCTCTTCCACCCGAACTCACCGCAATCGCGAGAACTTCAAAACGCGCGCGCGATCAGCGTGCTTTTCCCTCATCGGAAGATAGCGAAGTGATTGCCCGCTGCGCCAGCGCGCACGCGTGGGAGCAGGCCCTGCCACCGATGCTGCGCATGCTGCAAAAACGCTGAAATTTCATAACGCTTGAACCCGGCTCTCGATGGCTTATGGGTTGCGCATGCACGCAGAAGATAGCGACCGCGCGTCGATTGGCCGAAGGAACTGGCTCAAATCGGCAGGGCTTGTTGGCGCGGCATCATTTCTTTCTGGTGCAAAAGCAGCAGAAAAAACAACACCCGCCAAAAAAGTTCGCGGCGTGGTCTTCATGATTTCCGACGGCATGAGCCCCGGTGTCCTGAGCCTTGCCGAGGCCTACTCGCAGCTCACGCGCCAACGCTCGACGCAATGGTGGAACCTGCTCAACAACCCGCACGCCGCGCGCGGTCTCATGGATACCGCATCGGCCAACTCACTTGTCACCGATTCCGCCGCCGCCTCATCGGCATGGGGTGGCGGACAACGCGTGAACAACGGTTCGATCAATATCAGCCCCGAAGGCAGGGAAATCACGCCCATCGCCGCCCTTCTGCGCAAAAAAAATGCGGCAATCGGTTTGGTCACCACCGCCACGGTCACCCATGCCACCCCTGCAGGCTTTGCCTCATCGATCGCATCACGCAGCGACGAGCAACTCATCGCGCCACAGTACTTGGATCGCGTCGACATCATCCTCGGTGGCGGCTCGGGATTCTTCGATGCCAAGCAACGCGAGGACCAACGCGATCTTGCAGGCGATTTCAAAAAATCTGGCTACGAAGTGGTTTCCGATCGCGACGCCTTGCTCGCATCAAAAAGCCTGAAGCTTCTCGGCACTTTTGCCAAAAGCCATTTGCCCTTTTCGATCGACCGCGCACACGATGCCAAGCTCGCCGCAGCGGTGCCGAGCCTTACGGAAATGACCCAAGCGGCGCTCGGACGTTTTCTCACCTCCGACAAACCTTTCCTGCTGCAAGTCGAGGGCGCGCGCATCGACCATGCCGCCCATCTCAATGACATCGGTGCCTTGCTCGGTGATCAGCTCGCTTTCGACGACGCCGTCGCCGATGTCCTCACGATGACCGCCAAGCACGACGACATTCTCGTGGTGGTCACCAGCGATCACGGAAATTCGAATCCCGGCCTCAATGGCATGGGCGATGGTTACAAGGCCTCGAACCAACACTTTCAAAAAATCGCGCGGGTCAAAGCCTCGCACGAGCGCATCTTTCGAGAATGGAATGCCAAGCCCGATGGCGACGCCAGTCGCATCAAATCGCTGGTTTTTGAGCACCTTGGATTCAAGCTCAAAAAATCCGAAGCCGACGCCCTCATCGCGATTCTGCACAAGGAGAATGTCGTCGAGTGGAACCACCAACTCGAAAAACCCGAGGGTCTGCTTGGACAGTTCGCAGGCAACCACACCGGCATCGGCTGGACCGGCACCACGCATACCTCCGACCCGACCTTGCTCTCGGCAATCGGCCCACAGTCATCGCGATTTTCCGGCATCATTCGCAACTCGGATGTCTTCGGTCACCTGATGGAATTGCTCGGATGATGCATCGCGCGTGGGATGATGTTGCAAATCACCCGCGCATGCCTCAGGAAATGCGCACATGACCGGCAAGGAAATCAAGGAAGCACTCGACCGCTTCCATGTGCTGCCCAGCAAGCAGATGGGGCAGAATTTTCTTATCGATCCAAACATGGCGCGATGGATCGTGTCTCAGCTCGAGCTCGAGAAAAACGATACGGTCGTCGAGGTCGGACCTGGCACCGGCGCACTCACCGA
>CAYQRP010000230.1:0-2393 GCA_964419815.1 uncultured Luteolibacter sp.
GGGCTGATGAGGATCGGCAGCCTCACGGTTTCCGTGCTGAAGGATTTCATGATCAGAAGCGCAAGGCCGCGGCCAAACATCAGGCCGATCGGCAAGGCAATGCACACGAGCAAAGCTAGTTCGCCGACCAACACGCCGCGCACTTCCGAAAGGCGAAATCCCACAACCCGCAGCGTCGCCAGTTCGCGGCTGCGTTCGGAAAGCGCAATGCGCGAGCTGTTGTACACCACCCCAAAGGCCACAATCGTCGCCAACACAAAGTACAACTTGCGGATGATCCCGATGCTCTGAGCGGTCGTCTCGCGAAACGCCGCAAGCTGATCGCGTTTCACCATCACCACCGCCGCCTGCGGCGTATCCTTGAGTTCGCGCATGAAATCATCCCACCTTGCATGATCGAGCGCGAGGTACGCGCCATTAACCGTATCACCCTCTTTGAGCAATCGCCTCAAGGCATCGATGTCCATGTACGCCGCCACGCCCGCATAGTCGGTCACCAATCCACGCACCGGCACATCGACAAACGGTCGCTTGCCCTCAAGCACCTCGACGCGCAACTCGTCCCCCACCCTCACTCCGAGCACCTCGGCAAGTTTTTCCGACATCACCATCCCCTCTTTCGGCAACACGATCGGCTCGTCATTGCCATTGAGCAATCGGTTCAGATCCGCCCCGGCCGGCAAGCCGGTGATCGCAAGTTTTCGTTGCCGATGACCATACTTCAGCCGCGCCGCCACACTGCGGATCGGTTCGGCACGGATCACTCCGGGCAGATGCTCGAGATCATGCAAACCGCGCGTCGAGGTCGGATCGGTGAGAAATACCGCCACATCCTGCCGCTGCTGACTGTTCCACTGAAAAGTAAGCAAGTAATCAATGCTGTCGCTCATTGCCCCCGGCAGCACCATCAGGCCGGTTGCAAGCGACAAACCGCAACAAGTGAAAACCGCCTGCCAAGGACGGCGTTCGATGTTGCGCAAGGCCATGCGAAAGGCCGGACTGAAAAACCGCGTGAGCCCGATGCGCTCGAACAGCGAGGGCTTGAAGTCCGCCGGTGGCTCGGGCCGCATCGCTTCGGCCGGTGGCAACTTCACGGCCTGCCACACCACCGTGAGAACCCCCAAGACCGAAGCCCCCATGCTCACCGCCAAAGACAAACCGAGGGCCGAGCGGTCCATGCGAAACGGCAATTCGGGAAATTTGAAAAACATCGTGTACATCCCCACCAAATGCTCACCCAAAACCCTGCCGCCAATCCCGCCGATGAAGGTTCCAATCACGCCGATCACCAACACGAATTTCAGATAATGCACACCCACCTGACGCGATGAATACCCCAGCGCCTTGAGCTGTGCGATTTGCTCGCGTTGCAACCTCACGATGCGCGAAAGCACCGCATTCACCATGAACGCAGCGACGCTCATAAAGACCAGCGGATAGGCAAAGGACAAGGCATGCAAAACGCGCAGTTCATCATCAAGCCGCTGCGCCGATGCCTGATCCCGCCGCGTGTGTGCTCCACCACCGCCATAGGTTTCCAACAAGCGGTCGATCTCCGCAATCACCGGTGCCGCTGCCGCACCCGGCGCAAGATCCAAGCACAAATCATTGAAGGCTCCGTCCATGTCATAGGCCACCGCCAGCGCGCGGTAGTTCATCCACATGACGCTGAAACGCTTGTGGTCCGGCAGCGTTTCACCCGCCCGCGCCTCAAAGACAAATTCCGGCGAAAGGCCGATGCCGCACACGCGCAATGTTTCGCGGCGGCCATTGATCACCGCCACCAGCTGATCGCCGATGCGCATTTTGTTTTCCAACGCAAAAGCCTCACCCAAAACCACTTCGCGGCGTTCATCCGCTCGCGGAAACCGTCCGTTCCGCAAAAAGACACGGTTAAGCTTTTGTTCACCGCCATCCTTGGGCAGCGAAACAATCTGACCCGTCGCAGGTTCGGAAACTCCCGGCAAATCCAGCGTCACATCCACCACCACCCGCGGCTCAACCGTCGCGACACCCGGCAAGTCCGCCACCCGCTCAGCCACCGCTAGCGGCGCACGCTTCAAGCGCGTGAACACATCCGCCATTGCATGCTCCTGATAGTACAGCGACCTCGCAGTCTCGAGCGTGAGGATCAGGCTCCGCGTCATGATCATCATCGCCAAACCGCAGGCCATCACCAAACACACCGCCAGCACCTGACCTTTCATCCGGCCAAGGTCGCGCAACAACTTGCGATCGAGTGGATGAATCATTGTCTCACCATTTCAATTGCGACGCAGGCAGGCGCTGCGCGTTGCGATGCGAACTCACGATCCGCCCGTCCGACAAATGCAGCACGCGATCCGCCATCTCGGCCATCACGGCGTTGTGCGTGATCACCACCGTCAGCGTGC
>CAYQRP010000231.1:0-2380 GCA_964419815.1 uncultured Luteolibacter sp.
TGCCATTGGCATTTTCGATCACACCGGTGGTGGCGGCGTAGGCTTCGTCGGTGAGGTTGCGGGCCTCGATGAACCATGAAATGCCGTCGTCGATGCGGCGTCCGAATTTGAATCCACAGATCGCGTAGGCATCGGCGGAGAAGCTGTTGCGATGATCGATGAATGAGTCCACCGGCACCCATTCGAAGGTGGGACCCGCGTACCAGCCGTCACTGTGTTGCCAGAGCAATTCGCCACGAACGAGGTGTTCGGGGAGACCGGCGATGTCGTTGTCGCCGTAGGTAGCATCGTCGTCGAAGCGGAATCGGCCATAGGTCCATGCCGATCCAAAGACGAGCCGATGCACGGGGTTTTCCTCCCATGAGGATCCGAGAAGATCCGCGTGGGTGCCGAGTTCGATGCCTGAGTGGGTGGTGTGGTCGGCGTTTTTAGTGGATCTTGCCAAGGTGACGGGGTCGACGATTTCCAGCAGCTCGTCATTGATGGCTGCGTGGTAGATTGATGCGTCCCAGCGGATTGCCTGATAGGTGCCGCGAGTACCGACTTCGAAGGTGGTGCCGGTTTGCGCCTCGCGTGCCGTGTTGGCGGTGTAGGTTTCGCTGAAGGACGGTGGCTCGTAGCTGCGCGAAATGTTGGTGTAGGCTTGGATGCCGTCACCATCCCAGCGGAGACCGAGTTTGGGCGAAATGTTCGTGTAATCGAGTGCGTAATCGGGATCGGCGCTGAAGGTGGTGTCATTGTCGCGACGGTTCATCGAAGCGCTGGTACCGAGGACTACGGTAAGCCCGTTGCCGATGGCGTGTTGATCTTCGACAAAACCTTCGAGGTTGGTCGCGGTTTGATCATAGCGTTTCGTCAGATTTCCGCGCGTGCCGCGGTTGTTCGCGAATCTCGAATCCGTGGTCATGCCGGTCGTGTAGAGCACGCCGGCGCGCAACTGGTTTTCGCGCTCGAAGAGTTCGCTGGTGTTGGTGGCGGTGATGCCGAGGAGGAAATCATTCGAGAGCTGGTCGATGACGCCTACAAAGGGAGTGATGGGGTGATCCAGATCCTTGTAGCTCCATGCAGATGAAACCTCAAAAAGTGTGTCGCCATTTTTGACCGAGGTCTTGTTGGCGAGACGGAACAATTCGAAGTCGCGTTTGTTGTCGTAAGGCTCAGCACCGAACATCGAGGTGTCGGCCTGACTCGGATCATTTTCCAACTCGGCCTTGGTGAGGCTGCCGGGGAGTTCCGAGTCGGTTTTGATGGCACTGAGGTAGAAGCGTGTTTCGGCGTCGTCATTCAGTTGTTGGCCAAAGTTCGTGAACAGGCGCTGGTTGCTTTGTTGCGCGTGGTCACGAAATCCGTCCTGAGATTGGTGAGTGAAGGCGCCGTAGGCATCGGATGAGCCGTGGGTGTTGCCGCCGGCGACGGTGCCGCGCAGGTAGCCGTAAGAACCGGCTTCGAGGCGGCTGAAAAGGCCCGGGTTGGTGCGACCGGTGCGCGAGTGGTAGTTGATCGCGCCGCCGAGGGTCGATGATCCGTAGGCGAGCGCATTGGCACCGCGCCAGACATCGATGTGCGAGGTGGCGAGCGGGTCGAGTGCCTGGAAGTCGAATCCGCCATCGGCGAGATTGAGTGGCACGCCGTCCTGCATCACGCGAATGCCGCGACCGTGGAAGGTGCGTTGAATGCCGGAGCCGCGGATTGAGAGTCGGGCTTCATCGGATCCGAAGCGCGACTGGGCGAAAACGCCGGGCGAGAGTGCGAAGGTGTCGGCGACCGTGCTGGCGCGGCCTTGCAGGTAGCGTTCGGCTTCGACGACTTCGGTGCCGCCTGGAGTTTTTGCTAACTCCTTGCGGCTGGATTCGGGTGTCGGTGCAGTGGGCGTGGCACGGTCGCGGCTGGCCTCCACGATGGTGGCGGGCAGCTTGCGTGGTGCTGTGGATGAATTGCTGTTTTGTGCGTGGATTGTTGAAAGGCCTGTCAGTGAGGCGATCAAGCATGGGATGAATTTCATAAATTTTTAAAAGTAAGAGTGTTTGGATATGATTGGTTTCGCGCGGAACCGTTCCGCGTGTGTGCGAAATGGGATGATGTTTCACGCTCGATGAGTGCGTGAAGTTGTGGATCCGCAAACATGGGCGGATTCCCTTATGACGTGCCAGCTGTGGGCTGGGTGGGGTCAGGCCAACTCTGGTGGTGGCGAGACGGGTGACTCATGCCAACTGCTCATCCATGTGGTGCTGCCAAGAATCATTGGCTGCTGGTGCTCGACATGGCGAGGGGGCTTGAGGCGGATAATTTCCTGAGCGAGGCATTCCGTGCGCAATTTTGCGAATGCGGAAAGGTCGATGTCCTTGGAAAGCGGTTGTTTCGATTCGTCCTTTTTGACGCT
>CAYQRP010000232.1:0-2352 GCA_964419815.1 uncultured Luteolibacter sp.
GCCGCCATCCGGCGGGTACTACGGACGAGCGAGCCGCTCGTCCCTACCATTTAAACGAAATGCACTTCAACGCGATCCTATCACACTTCATCGCCTACGATGGTAGATGGTCGCTTCTAAAACGCGGGGGACATCCTTTGCTCCTTCTTCCTTCATCACGTCGCGCGGCTCTTCGGACGCTGGATTTGTTCCAACCACAGCGCATCAAGGCACGCGTGATGATCGCAGGTGTACGTGCCATAAGCTCGCTCGGATTGCATCGACAGATATTCCCATCCGTGCGGTATCATGGCGGAAAGGCAATGATGGATCCATCATTGCCGCTAATCATCGATGGAACCTGCGGGTTTTTATTTGGCAGCCCAGATCATCAAATCCAACGGGCGATTGCCTGTTACGAAACATCCGATGGCTGGGAGGTTGCAAAAATTGCGTTCGGAGAAAAAGGCCGAGAGATGTTAGTTCGCGAAGCGGAGTCGTTGAATGAAATCGGCGGGATGACGTCAGCCGCCCCACAATGCCTCGGCTTGCATTCCAGTGAGGAGGCTACCGTGCTGCGCATGCCATACCTCGCGGGACACAAAATTCGCCCAGGAGAGTCATGGGACATGCTGGGAATGTTGGATAAATGGCTATCGATTCAGTCCCCCAAGTCGATCAACGCATTTCCGGAATGGAATGCCATTTCACGTGCTTTGGAAGCCAACTCGGGCGGTGATTGTGCAATCACACGGCTGAAGGCCAAAATGCTCAGGCCATGCATCCGTCACGGAGATTTTACCCGCTGGAATGTTTTAAGAAAACCCACTGGCGAGATAATGGTCATTGATTGGGAATGGGGACACCCTCAAGGCATGCCAGGGCTCGATCTGGTTCATTATCTTGCCCAGGATGCCCGACTGGTAAAACGCCTGCCTCCTCATCAAGTGCTTGAGGAAACACGACGCGAACTCATGCAAGCGCCCGTCATGGCCTACCTCAACAAAAGCGGCTGGGGAGATGATCTTGATGCACTGATTCTGGCAGCCATCGCCTATCCCGTCGGTGCCAATCATCAAGAAAACGACGAAGTCCTTCGCATCGCGATTGCGAATTGCGTGAAATGATGCGTGCGCCTTTCGCTAAGTGATTTGTCACAGCGAAAAAAATCAATCGCTTTGCGTCACTTCTTTCTCTCTTCGGCAACCGAACCATCTCACATGTCACATCTTCCCACAAAGCCCCACATCCTCCTGATGGGCCAAACACCGCCGCCATGGCATGGACAGGCAGTGGCCACACAGATTTTATTTGATCACGATTGGCCGGGCTTTGAAGTCCACCGCCTGCGCATGGAGTTCAGCAGCGAGATGGTTGAGGTAGGACGTTTTCAATGGCGTAAGGTGGGGCACTTGTTCGAGCTGATCTCGAAAGCGCGAAAGATTCTAAAGACCCACCCTGGGACTGTGCTCTTTTATCCTCCCGCGAGCGCAAAGTGGATACCGTTTTTACGTGACATCATCTTTCTTGCATCGACCCGACACCTCGCATCTTCAACGGTTTTCATTTATCATGCGAGCGGACTTCCGGTGTTTGCCAAAGCCGGAGTCTTTCGAAGCATCTTGTCTCAACTAGCCTATCATCATGCCGATGTGGCGCTAGAGGTGGCCAAGGAGGAGATAACGCCCCACCATGTTTTTGAGGCCAAATCATGGCAGTGGTGTCCATGCGGCATTGAAGTACCTCAGCGGCCACAGCCAAAACGCGAGGACGGCAGTCCCTTCACCGTCACATTTGTGGGAAGCCTGCAGGAGGGCAAAGGCGTGCTTGAAGTGCTAAAGACGGCAAAAGTTCTCAAGGATCAGGGTCATGGCAGCCGTTTCAATTTTCGCATCATCGGCAAATGGTTTTCCGAGGAATTCGAGGCACAGACCCGACGCATGCACGACGAATGGGAACTGCAAGGAATGGTCGAACTGGTGGGTCAGCTTACCGGCGACGAAAAGTGGGATGCTTACTACCAATCGAATGTTTTTTTCTTTCCGACCCACTATGCGTCGGAGGCAACACCGATTGTCATCATGGAAGCGCTCGGTGCGGGTCTGCACATCCTCAGCACCGAATGGGCGGGCATACCGAATATGCTTGAGGGCTGCCGCAGCGCAACACTTCACCCCGTGCGGTCACCCGAGCTCTACTCTGAAACGCTAATCAAACTCGCGAACGACAAGGATCGCGCCGCAGATGATTTCGAAAACTCCCAGAGTTTTTACCGAGAAAAATTCCTGCCGGTACGCTTCATCGAAAGGGTGAACGGCGCATTCATGCAGGTCACCTATGCCAAAGCGGTCGAAGAGAACAGCAACAGGCACA
>CAYQRP010000233.1:0-2345 GCA_964419815.1 uncultured Luteolibacter sp.
TCGCCCGCTTGGAAAATGAATCCGCGGCGTTTGCACAGCGAGACGATCTTCTCCATGCGGACGGGGTCGGTGAAATCCTTGTTGGCCATGGCGTTTGGGATATTGGAGTGAAAAATTTGTCAGCATCGATGCGATGCGGCAAGGCAGGAATCAGCCGCGATTGCTGCGGTCCTCGACGCCTTTCTGCGCACGCTTGCGGGCGTTGGCATCGAGGATGCGCTTGCGCAGGCGGATGTTTTGCGGGGTAGCTTCGACGAGCTCGTCGCTGTCGATGTACTCGATCGCGCGCTCCAGCGAGAAGCGCACCGGCGGCGTGAGCTTGGAGGTTTTGTCCTTGCCCGACGAACGCATGTTGTCGAGGTGCTTTTCCTTCACCGGGTTGACCGGTAGGTCGCCGACGCGCGGGTTTTCACCAACGAGCATGCCGGCGTAGACCGCGTCGTTGGGCCCAACGAAAAGAATGCCGCGTTCTTCGAGTGCTTGCAGCGAATAGGTAGTGGCCGCACCCGAATCCATCGAGACCAGCGTGCCGGTCGTGCGGGTGGTGATCTCGCCGGCGTACTCGCTGTATTCCTTGAAAAGGTGACTCATGATGCCGTGACCGGAGGTGAGGTTCACCAGTTCAGTTTCGAATCCGATGAGGCCGCGGGTTGGGATCACCGCCTGAATGAAGGTGCGTCCGCTTGGCTCGGTGTCCATGTGTTCCATGAGACCCTTGCGGTTGATCAGCGCCTTGAGAATGCCTTGAGTGTAATCCCCCGGTGCCTCGACATAGAGGGTTTCGAAAGGTTCGAGCAACTTGCCGCCTTCGTCGCGGCGATAAATCACCATCGGCCTTGAAACGCAGACCTCGAATCCCTCGCGGCGCATTTGTTCGACCAGCACCGCGATCTGCATCGCACCACGCGCAGAGACATTGAAAATGCCGGATTGATCGGTGTCTTCGACCTGAATCGAAATGTTGGTCTTCAACTCGCGCATCAGACGCTCACGAATCGCACGCGAAGTCACATGCTTGCCTTCCTTGCCGGCAAGTGGTCCGTCGTTGATCGAAAACTGCATCTGCACGGTCGGCGGATCGATCTCGACAAATGGCAGCGCCACAACATCCGGCGAACCGGCGAGCGTTTCACCAATATCGACACTCTCAATGCCCGCAGCCACGCCAACGATGCCACCCGCAGTGCCACCTTCGGAGTCGTGCGTCGCAAGTCCCGAGTAGCTGAAAGTTTTCATCACCTTCGACTGCTGCTTGGTGCCGTCCTTGCGCAGCAGCCAAACCGTGTCGCCTTTTTTCACGCTGCCACCAAGCACCTTGCCGACCGCCACACGGCCGACATAATCATCCCACTCGATGTTGGAAACGAGCATCGAAAATGGCGCGGAGGGATCGGCCTGCGGCTCGGGGATAAACTCGACGATTTTTTTGAGAAGCGGAATGCAGTCCTTTTTCTCATCATCGGGATGATCCATGAAATACCCGTCGCGCGCCGAACCGTAAACGAAGGGCGCGTTGAACTGGTCTTCGGTCGCGTCGAGGTCGAGGAAAAGCTCGAGCACCTGGTCACGAACCTTGAGCGGATCGGCAAGCGGGCGGTCGATCTTGTTGATCACCACGATCGGCTTGAGGCCCTCCGCCAGCGCCTTGCGCAAAACGAAACGCGTCTGCGCCTGAGGTCCGCCAAAGGCATCAACCACCAGTAGCACGCCATCGACCATTTTCATCACGCGCTCGACCTCGGCGCCGAAGTCGGCGTGACCCGGAGTATCGACGATGTTGATCGTGTGGCCTTCCCAGTGGACCGAGGTATTCTTCGCCTTGATGGTGATGCCCTTCTCGCGCTCGAGGTCCATCGAGTCCATGGCGCGTTCGGTGACGGCCTGGTTTTCACGGTAAGTGCCGCCGGCTTGAAGAAGCTGGTCGACGAGAGTGGTCTTGCCGTGGTCAACGTGGGCAATGATGGCGAGGTTGCGGATATTGAGGGACATGGAATCAAGGGTGGCCTTGCGGCGGGACGCGGGGCTATGCCCCGTTTTCACGCGCGTGGCAAGGCGGGAATGAGGTCAATCTGCTGCAAATTTACATAAAATGCCGCAAATGCCGCCTCATTGGGCAACAAGCGCTTGCGTGCAGGCGGGAGGCATGGAAATCGTGTTGCGGATGTGATTTGCCACATTCATCGGTGAATTTGATGACCCATGCGAGCGACCTTGATGGTTTTTGGAATGTTGATGCTGGCCGTGGCCTTGCGTGCCTCGCGCCGTCGCATGATGCGCAGGCTGGGTGCCATGGTTTATCTCTCGGCGAGTTTTCTGGCACTCTACTTCATCACCGACAGTTGGCT
>CAYQRP010000234.1:0-2341 GCA_964419815.1 uncultured Luteolibacter sp.
CGTCGCGCAACAGCATCGGTTGCGTGTGGATGTCGAAGACCTTGCGTCCGTCGGCCGGATAAAGCGGCCTTGGCGTGATGGAGAAATCCACCGCCGCGTGCATGTTGTACCACCAGAAAAGTTTCGCGCAGGTGAAGCCCGGGACTTCGCGACGCAGGCGGTCCCAAATTTTTTCACCGCGCACGATGTGGTTACTTTGTTTCCAAAACCGCGGCTCGGCCGACTCGCGATCGTACCAGCCATTGGCCACGATCCCGTGTGCGCCGACTGTTTCACCGGTGGTGATGGCCGACTGCGCGGTACAGGTCACGGCAGGAAATGCCGGCGCATAGGATTGGATCCCCCGCTCGCGGGCAAACGCCGCAAGGCCCGGCGTGTGAACGCCGAGCAGCGACTCAGAAAGACCGACAATATTGAGAACGGCGACTCGCATGTGCGGGGATGCGCGCGAAACTTTGCGCCATGCGCGACCAACAAGCAAGCGGCCCGGCGCAGCGGACTGGAAGCATCTTGCATGGGCGAGCCTGCTTTTCCGGTTTGACCCGACGGCGGCCGCTGGTAGCCTTGGGCCGTGAACCACCTCCCCAACGGCAATCTCCTGCGCCCCCTGCTTCTAGGGTTGGCCGCCCGTTGACTTTTTCCTGCTTCACATCTCGTCGCCGGCCCGCCCATTCTCTCGGCGATTTCCCGGCCCGTTTTTCCCAACCGAAATTTTTCCCTCACCCGACTCCATGCAGCCTGCCTCACTCAAAAAATACCGGCCCTTTCCGCCGATCCACCTGCCCGACCGCACTTGGCCGGACAAGGTGATCGACCGCGCGCCCGAGTGGTGCTCGGTCGACCTTCGCGATGGCAATCAGGCCCTGCCGCAGCCGATGTCGGTCGAGGAAAAACTCGAGTTCTTCGACCTGCTCGTCGGGGTCGGCTTCAAACAAATCGAGGTTGGCTTTCCATCGGCCGCCGATACGGAATTCAATTTCCTGCGCCGCCTGATCGATGAAAACCGCATCCCCGACGATGTCACCATCCAGGTGCTGGTGCAGACCCGCGACCACCTGATCCGCAAGACCTTCGATGCGATCGACGGTGCCAAGCGCGCGATCGTGCACATTTACAACTCGACCTCACCGCTGCAGCGCCGCGTCACTTTTGGCGATGCCACCCGCGAATCGATCCGCGACATCGCGCTCGAAGGCGCGCGTCTCGTGAAGGAACTCGCGCCGACCATTCCGAACACCGAGGTGGTCCTGCAGTACTCGCCCGAATCATTCTCCGACACCGAACTCGACTTCGCACTCGAATGCTGCGCGGGCGTGATCGACATCTGGCAACCGACGCCGGAGAAAAAAATGATCATCAACCTGCCGGACACCGTCCAGTGGGCGACTCCCAACATCCATGCCGACATGATCGAATGGATGAGCCGCCATCTGCCGCGCCGAGATTCGGTGATCGTCTCGCTGCACACGCACAATGATCGCGGCACCGGCGTTGCTGCCACCGAACTTGGCCTGATGGCTGGCGCGGACCGCGTCGAAGGCACGCTCTTTGGCAACGGCGAACGCACCGGCAACCTCGACATCGTCACGGTCGCCCTCAACATGAACAGCCACGGCATCGCCACCGGGCTGGATTTCTCGAACCTTTCGACCATCCGCGCCGTCTATGAGCGGGTCACGCGCCTGCCCGTGCCGGAGCGTCAGCCTTATGCCGGCGAGCTGGTCTTCACCGCATTCTCCGGCTCGCATCAGGATGCGATCAAAAAAGGCCTCGACCGCCGCTCGCGCGAAGTTGCCAAGGATCCCGACATCCCTTGGGGCGTGCCCTATCTCACCATCGATCCGCAAGACATCGGCCGCTCGTACGAGGCGATCATCCGCATCAATTCCCAATCGGGCAAAGGCGGCGTCGCCTATGTGCTCGACCGCGAGCACGGCTTCGATCTGCCCAAGACCATGCACCCGCAGGTTGGCAAACGCATCTACGACCTCGCCGACGAACTCGGCCGCGAGCTTTCCCTCGATGAAATCCGCGATGCCTTCCTGCGCGAATTCGTCAACATCTCCAGCCCGCTCGACGTCACCGACTACGAGCTCGTCCACCATGTCGGCGAACGCGGTCAGGTGCAATGTACTACGACCATCGTACTTGATGGCGAGTCACGCCAATCCGTCGGCACCGGCAACGGGCCGATCAATGCCTTCGTCCACGCGCTGGAAAACATCGGGCTCAAAAACTTCAAAGTCACCGACTACCGCTCACACGCCGTGCGCGGCGGCTCGGATGCCAGCGCCGCAGCCTACGTCCAGGTCCAGCACGAAGACGGCCGCCTGCTCTGGGG
>CAYQRP010000235.1:0-2338 GCA_964419815.1 uncultured Luteolibacter sp.
TCGAAAACCGTTTGAGCCGATGCCCGATTCCCAATCCGGCCTATTTCCCCAACGCATCCGAAGCGGCGATGGCAATGGAGGAGGCAGGCTTCGAGCATGTGTCCGACTGCGGTTGGGACTGGGCCGGAATGCGGCAATTTTTCAGCCTGTTTTGGCACCCCGAGGAGCGTGCGGTTTCGGCCGTATGCCTTTGCGAACAAAGCGATGTGGTGTTCGCCTTTGTCTCGATCACCTCGCACGATGGCAATGGCCGCCTCTGGCGCACGACCAATTTCCCCTTCGCACCCACCCTGCTCTGCCCGCCAGAAGTCCGCTGGAACCATGTGCCCTGCGGCAAAAACTGCTTTCATGAAATCCTGCGCGACCATCGCGCCTACCTCGAAACGAAAAAGATACCGCTGAACGAATTGCGGATCCCCGATCCCGAACGCATCGAAGAATCCGTCGAGGAGGAAATGCGCCGACAGATCCAACACAACCTCGACTGCGGCATCATCAAGGACGCGGGCGATGGTCAGTTCCGCTATTCAAAACGCGGACTCATTTTCCTCTGGGGTCAGTACCTCAAGGACATGGTGCGATTCTGTTAGCGATGTTCAAAAAGTCAGCGGGAATGTCACCTTGAAGATGAATTTCATCGTCTCGCTGGGACCATAATCGGAATTTTTTCTGCTTGTATCCTCAACTTTTTCGAACACATAGGGAAGGGTCGTCCACATCAACACCATGAAACGCAAATTTTACCTCCTCAGCTTGGCGGTCCCTTTGGCCCTCACAGCTCAAGCGCAAACCACCTTCACATGGACGAAAGGCAACCCAACGGGAGCCAACCTCATAAGCAGTCCCGACTTGTGGTCGACCTCATCGAACTGGTCGGGCAACGCCGTTCCATCTTTCGGAACGGACAACATCGTTCACTACTCCATCAACTCGGCCAACCTCTACTCGGGATACATCACCTCGATGAACGGAGACCGCACGCTCGGAGGCATCGTCTTTGGGCAATCGGGCGTGAGTTATGCCGCGGGTGCACGAATCTACATAAACTCTACCGGTGTTCTGACATTGGAGACCTCATCGGACATGCCTGTCATTGATGTGCAAACTTCAGTGGCCGACATTCAAGCCAACATCTCAGGCAACCAAGGACTTTACAAAACCGGCAGCGGTCGACTCAACCTCAATACCACTGCTAAAACATACACGGGGACCACACACGTCAACAGCGGCAGCTTGCTGACCGATGCAGCCTTGGCCTCACAGGATTTCCTTGTGGATGAAGGCGGCGAATTGTTTTTCAGCGGCTCATACACTCAAACGGTGAATTCAATTTCATCGAATGGAACGATCAAGATCAGTACCGCCACAATGGATGTGAACTCCTCACAGGACAACACGATTTCGGGAACCATTGCCAACGGATCACTTGCGGGAAATTTGAGAAAAAGCGGCAGCGGAAGGCTTACGCTCGAATCAAGCAACACCTACACCGGAACGACCCGCGTCTATGGCGGCGTTTTGGAAATTGCCAGCGGAGCGTCGATCGCTCGCGGCGCGAATGTTTACAGTGGCGGCACCCTGCAGGTGGATGGCGAAATCAGCCAAGCCGGCACATACGCCACCACTGTAGGAACGGGAGGCACCCTGACTGGCAGCGGCATCATCGGCGGAGCCACCACATTCCAAACCGGCTCTATCCATTCACCCGGCAACTCACCCGGCATTCAAACCTTTGAGAACAACCTCACCTACCAGTCAGGCACGACCGTTATTTGGGAATTGGCAGACAATACGGTGAGCGCCGTGCATCGGGGCGTCGATTACGACGGCATCGATGTGCAGGGCAACCTCAGCTTCACCGGCACCACCACCATCAACCTCACCTTCAACTTGACCGGCAGTTTGGTCGACTGGTCAGACGCCCTTTGGAGCCAATCAGTAGACGGTGCCAACGGATGGAAAATATACGATGTAGGCGGCACCCTCTCAGGAGCCAACAATGTCGTGCTCAGTGCCGCGAACACATGGCTGGATTCAAATGGACTGACCCTCGGTTCAGTCAGACAAGACGCCAACTTTTATCTCACCCAAATCGGCAGCGATCTCTACCTGAACTACACGGCGCCTGTGGTGATACCCGAGCCATCTGCGGCATTGCTCAGCGGCTTTGGAGCACTGGCTCTCCTTCGTCGCCGCCGCTGAGCGAGTTGAGAATAGGAAATCCTTATTGGATTTCGGCGTTCTTTGGGCTTAGTTAGGAACGCGTATTCCTAATTGGGAGGATCAAGCCTTGATCCAACCGATGGCAATCATCCCCGCCATCACCAGCCCAATCGCG
>CAYQRP010000236.1:0-2332 GCA_964419815.1 uncultured Luteolibacter sp.
GTCCGCAGCTTGATGTCCTTGTGCGCGATTTTTTCGCCACGCGGCCAGTTGCGCAATATCAGATCGTCAACCAGATCCGGCGATAGCGTGCCATCAGCCGAAGCCTTGAGAATTTCTTCGCGCACCTGCTTGCGCCGGTGAAACCGCAAGCCGTCCATCAGACCATAATAGGCGGTTTCGGCAGTGTTCGGAATGAAGGAAAAAACGGTTTTTTCGTACTGTCCGCCGATCGCCTCGATGATCTGTGGCACGAGCGCCGCGCCCATCGCCTTGCGCTCGCGATAGATGAGCGGATCATTGCCGCGCGAAAAATAAATTTTCTCAAACGAACACGGGGTGTAGCGCTGCGGCGGCATCATAGCCGTGTCGGAAAAACTTCCATCGGACTTGATCGTAATGATCGATCCGGGATCCACCGCTTTGACCTGATCGGCCTCCGCTTCAAACACGGTCATCAACGGCACACGCTCGGAAGCAAAGGCGATGACCTCATCGGTCACCAGCATGTGACAGGGCCGTATGCCGCCGGGATCGCGCATCACGAACATATCGCCATTGCCGATCACTCCGCAAATGGCATAGCCGCCATCCCACGCACCAGCCGCTTCGGCCACCAGTCGCGGCACATCGAGCGCCGCTGAAATCCGATCGGGCATCTCCGCCCCATCCACACCGGCATCGCGCAACTCGCGGTATAGGTCGGTGTGCGCCTCATCGAGATGATAGCCGATTTCTTCCAACACCGTCTGCGTGTCGGTGCCGAAAATCGGATGCTGACCACGGTCGATGAGCACCTGGTTCAGCTCCGAGGCATTGGTCATGTTGAAATTGCCCATCACCATCAGCGTGCGCGTCGGCCAGTTGCTGCGACGCAGGTAGGGATGGCAGGAACCTTCATCAAACTCGCCCGAGGTGCCGTAACGCAAATGGCCAATCAGAATCTCACCGCCGAAATCGAAGCGTTTTTTGACGCTCTTGGGGTCGGCCGGATCGAGTTGCTTTTTGCGGGCGAGTTTGTGGAACTGCTTGATCTCCTTGCGGAAAATTTCCGCCAACGCGTCTTTCTCGATGCCACGTCTGCGGAACGAGTAGGCCTCGCCTTTCGGCATGTCGAGCTTCACACATCCGATGCCCGTGCCGTCCTGACCGCGATTGTGCTGTTTCTCCATCAGAAGAAACAACTTGTTGAGTCCCCACAGCGTGGTGCCGTAGCGGTCGTGATAATAAGCAAGCGGTTTGCGGAGTCGCACCGCCGCGATCCCGCATTCGTGTTTGAGGAAATCGCTCATGATTTTGTGTCTGCGATGATCATTCGCCTTTCACGCGTACCCGCACTCCCTCCTCGGGAACCATGCGGCCGATCAAAACACCTCCCGGTCCGGCAGCAAGCGCGGCATCGACATCCGATTCCGCAACAATCGCCACCCAGCCGATGCCCATGTTGAAAGTATGGAAGCGATCTTCCGCATCCACATGACGGTAAAGTTTTTCAATGCCCGGCAAATTCCATTTCGGAATCTCCAAATCCGCACCCATGCCGCGGAACAAGCGCTCAAGGTTTTCGGGAAGACCTCCGCCCGTGATGTGCGCCATCGCCTTCGGCCTCACGCCACCATGCTTGAGCCCTGCCACGACATCGTGATACAATCTCGTCGGCTGCAACCATGCGTGAAGTTCCTCTTCGGATACCTCACCCGGAAATTCTTTGAGCACCCGACGCACCAAGGACCAGCCGTTGGCATGAATGCTGTCGGAAGCATAACCCACAAGACAATCGCCCACTGTCACCGTGGTCGGGTCGATCAGATCAGGCTTCTCGGCACAGCCGATGCAGAAACCCGAAAGCTCGATCACATCCGCAGGGACGATCCCAGGCATCTCGGCTGTTTCACCACCGGCAAGAATGCAGTCACAAGCCTCAAGGTAATCGCACATCCCGGTGATCAGGCGGTTGATCTTTGCCTCATCCAGCGCCGCGATGCCGATGTAATCCAAAAACAAAAGCGGATCCCCACCGGTCGTGAGGATATCGTTCACACTCATCGCCACCAGATCCTTGCCGGCGATTTCGAGAAGGTCGTTTTCCAAAAGCAATTCCAGCTTGGTGCCGACCCCGTCGCAACCGGTGACCATGACCGGCTCCTTGTAGTCGCTCAAATCGTAACAAGCGGCAAACAATCCGAATGCCCCCCACAATTTGCGCGCTTGCTGTGTTCTGGCCACTTGCGATCGGATGTCGCCCACCAGCGCCGCCGCCCTCCGCGTATCAACGCCCGATTGCCGATAAGTCAGTTTATCCACCATGTTGCAACACGCGCGTTCTACCCGCCCG
>CAYQRP010000237.1:0-2321 GCA_964419815.1 uncultured Luteolibacter sp.
ACCGCGACTTCGCGGGCATCCGGAAAAGCCTCCAACAGCGCAACTTGCAACTCGGGCAGGTAGTTTGTCTCGATCCACACCTGATGAATCTCGCCAGGCACAGCAAGCGTGGCGACTCCGTCGTTCACACCTTTCCATACCGCCGCACCGAACCAGCGCTGAAACGCGTCCTCTCCGACCGAGCCTTTCAACGCCGAGACCACCGCATCCCATCCCTCAAGATTCTCGTTGCCATCGCAATTTTTGACCACCTCGCTCACTGCCGCCTCAACCGATTCCATTGTTTCGTCGTAATTTTGAAAAGTTTCATGATGGCGCATCAGACTCACTTCACCGAGCAGTGAGTTCATGCGTGTGGAGGATGCTGCGCAGCAAAATCGCGTGATGGAAAA
The DNA here is from genome assembly GCA_964419815.1 of uncultured Luteolibacter sp. Classification (GTDB taxonomy): domain Bacteria; phylum Verrucomicrobiota; class Verrucomicrobiia; order Verrucomicrobiales; family Akkermansiaceae; genus Luteolibacter. The sequence goes on from CAYQRP010000237.1 coordinate 393, forward strand.
ATAATTTTTTTAACCATTCATCGCGCATCACGATGCACACGATTCCACAAGCGTTCCACGAAACGAAATTTTTAAAACTTGACGCTGAATTTACTTCGATTTTCCAAAGCAAAACATGCTGCGTGATGGCGTAATTTTCCTATCCCCTTGAAAAACAAACACATCGCGATGCGAATCCCTCGATCAAAAGTTTTCGGATCGGCATCGATGCGCAAATCGCATCTGTTAGGACAGTTCGCTTGATGGCGCGCGTTCGCTTTTGAAGCACAAGGCAACGGTCAGTGTCACCAAAGTGCCGGCCATGATGCGCCAAGGAAAGGTGAGCAGCGGTAACCACTCGGGATTGGTGTACAAATTTCCTCCCGCAAGCATCTTCCAGATGTCGTTAGGCAAATTGCTGAGAATCGCCACGGCAATGAATCCGGCCAGCATCGCAATCGGATTTCCAAGCTCGCTGCCACGACTGCGCGTGAACAGAGCCACCATGAAAATCCCGAGCAAGGAGCCATACGTGTAGCCGAAACTGCCAAGAATAATCCCGATGATGCTAAGCTCGGGGTTGTGCGCCTTGACGAAGGCCGTGGCGAGCCCGACAGCGATCAGAATGAGCGTGAACCAAAGCGTCGACCACTTGATCACCCGCACTCGCGACGCGTCGTCATCCGGAGTCTTGAACCAGCGGAAATGGAAATCGCGCGAGTAGCTTGTTGCCAGTGAGTTCATCGCCGTGCCGAGGGAGCCCATCGTGGTCGCCAGCACTCCGGCGATCACCAAGCCCCTGAGGCCGCCGGGCATCACATCGATCACAAAATAGGGAAACACTCGCGTGCTGTCGGGTTTGCCTCCTGCCATGGGCAGATTGGCGTCAGTCACGACATGACCATAATAAACCGAGAGCAAAATCCCGATCGTCAAAACGGCGTAGGTCACCGGAATGTCTGCAATGCCCGAAAGAATGGTCGCCACGGCACTCTGTTTCTTGTCCTTGGCCGTCAGCATGCGCTGCACCATGTCCTGATCGGTCCCGTGGGTGGCGAGCGTGACAAAAAGAGAGCCGAACAATGCTGCCCAAACGGTGAAATCGGTTTCGAGCACGCTCTTGATTTTTCCCCACGCGCTATCAGCAGGTTCGTCCCCCTGCCATTGCCACAACCTGAGGTCACCCGCTGCCGTGAGATGCGATTTTGCCCCTTCCCATCCCCCGGGGATGTGCCCCAACAGGAAGAAAACCGAGAATCCCAAAGCGCAAAACAACACGAGGATTTGCAGCACGTCGGTCCAGATCACCGCCTTGATCCCCCCGATCGCGGTGTAGGCAGCTGTCAGAAGACTGATCAATACCAGCGCCGCGCCGGTGAACCAAAATTGTTCCCAATTTCCCATCGGGTTGTCGGGATTCATGCGGTCCCAGATCACCAGCAGCAACAAGGTCGGCACCCACAGGCGCGAGCCGCTGGCCAGAGAGCGAGTCAGTAAAAACACCGCGCTGGCGATCCGCCGCGTGCGCGGCCCGAAGCGCGTTTCGAGAAACTCGTAGATGCTCACCACGTTGTGGCGGTAATATGCAGGGATGAAGACTGCGCTCACAATCAGACGCGCCAGCAAGTAGCCGACCATCAGTTGGGCATAGGTGTAGTTTCGCGAACGAAAACCCTCACCGGGCGAGCCAAAGAATGTCCCTGCACTGATCTCCGAAGCCAGAATCGACGCCAGCACCGCCCACCATGGAATCGACCGCCCGCCGAGCGCGAATTCCGACACATCGCGGTTACGGGTGCTGAAATGCACGCCAATGGCCACAATGATCGCGAAATAAATGCCGATGACTAACAGGTCGAAAGCGATGGCTGACATGGACCGAAGCTAACCCCCTACTCAAACAGACCAAGTCTTGAATTTGAAGGCCCAACCTTCCAGTTCCAACCAAAT
>CAYQRP010000238.1:0-2320 GCA_964419815.1 uncultured Luteolibacter sp.
TCCGCGTCAATCGCAACCTCGGCTTTTTCACCAACGGCTACAACTACTTCATCCAAATCATTCCGGCACTGATCATCGCGCCGATGTTCATGATCGGCAAAGTCGAGTTCGGTGTCATCACGCAATCGACGATGGCCTTTGCCACCTTGCTCGGAGCTTTCTCGTTGATCGTGACTCAGTTTCAATCGATCTCCGCTTTCACGGCTGTTACCGCGCGCCTGCACTTGCTGAGCGATGCGATTGAAAATGCGCACGAGAGCAAACCCTGTTCGATTCAAATCGAAGAAGAGCCCAATCGCGTGGCCTATCAGGATCTGACGCTGTGGGATGCCGAGAAGACGCATGCGCTGGTGCGCAACCTCAACCTTGAAATCAAGCGTGGCGAGTGCTGGCTCATTTCCAGCGTCGACGATGCGCCCAAACTCGCGTTGTTTCGCGCGACGGCCGGCGTGTGGGAATGCGGTGGCGGTCGGATTGCGCGGCCCGACCTCGACAACATTTTGTTTTTGCCCGAGCGCCCTTATCTGCCGCCCGGCACCTTGCGCGATCTTCTTTTGCGTAGCGGCATGGAAAAGGTCACCAAGGATACGGAGATCAATAAAGTGCTTCAGGATCTGGGACTCGATGAAACCATCCGTCGGGTGGGCGGTCTCGATGCCGATCGGGATTGGGACGATGTCTTTTCCATCGGCGAGCAGCATCTGCTTTCGGTCGCTCGCATTTTTTTGGCAAAGCCCGCATTCGTTTACCTCGACCGTCCGGGAAGCTCGCTGCCGAAAGCGCGGATCTCGATGATCCTCAACAAGCTCATCGGCCAAGGCATCGGCGTGGTGATTTTGGCCAAAAATGGCGATGTGGGCGTGGATTACGACGCCTGCCTCGAGATCCGCGAGGAGGGCAAATGGGAGATCATGCCCGGCTCAAGTGCCAAGGCCATGGCCAATCACACCGCGCTGCGTGACTTGAGCTGCTGACAGCCTGATTCTCAAACTCGTGTTTTACGAAAGCCGGGACTCGAAGTCTTCGTAACGAAATTCGCGAATCACTTCCACTTCGCCGTTCTCATGCTGCAGCGCAATCGATGGATGTTTGACGCCGTTGAAAGTGGTGGTCTTGACCATCGTGTAGTGCGCCATGTCATCGAAGACCAAAATATCACCGACGCGCAATGCGCGCGGAAACGAATAGTCGCCGATCACATCACCCGCGAGACAAGTCGGGCCGCCGAGCCTGAATGTGTGTGACGCTTCGAGTGATTTGGGAATCGCGCCCGGCGCGGAGGGGTCGCCCGCAAGATGATAGTTTTCGTTTTTCAACATCACGGCGGGTTTGCCTTCGGAGGCGGCGGAATCGACGAGATAAACATCCGGCCGATAGGGCATTTCCATCACATCGGGCATGTGAGCAGTGGCGGAAATGTCGAGAATCGCAAGGTGGTGTCCGGCGGATTTGAAAACATCCATCACAGTCGCTCGCAGCACGCCGCAATGAATCGCGACGGCTTCTCCAGGTTCGAGCCAGACCTCGACGCCGAACTTTTCTCGGGCCTCGCGCACGAGTCGAATCAGTCGCTCACGATCGTAGAACGGCTTGGTGATCCAATGACCGCCGCCCATGTTGAGATAGGTAAATTGCGGCGAGCGCAGGAGATGGCCGAATTTTTCATCAACGGCGACGAGCGTTTTTTCGAGATCGTCCGAGTTCTGCTCGCAGAGCGTGTGAAAATGCAGGCCGGAAATGCCGGTGAGGTCGGCGCCGGCGAGTTGGTCGGCCGTGATGCCCAAGCGCGAGCCTGCCACGCAGGGATCGTAGATCGGCGTGTGACCCGTGGAGCATTCGGGATTGATGCGCAGGCCGCACTGCAATTCGCCGCTTGCAAATCGCGGATGAGCCATGACCTGCTCGCGAAAACGGAACCACTGCGACAGCGAGTTGAAATCGAGATGGTGGGTGAATTCGCACAGCGCCGCGATATCAGCGCTGTCGTAGGCCGGCGAGTAGGTGATCACATGCTTGCCGAAATGCTTGTGCGCAAGGGTGGCTTCCCACAGGCCCGAAGCGCAGCAACCATCGAGATCGTCGCGCAAAGCGGGAAACGCTTTCCAACAGGAAAAGCCCTTGAGTGCGAGCACCAGATGACAGCCCGCCGCTTCTTTCACCTCGCGGAGAATGGCGCTGTTGCGTTTGAGGGCGGCGATGGAAACGACGAACATGGGAAGTGTCGGAATCAAGGCCCAAACATCCCGACGGTCGAGCGGATTTTCGATGCAAAGAACCTAGGTGAGATATTCGCATGGAACCAGCGTGCAATTGAGTGGGA
>CAYQRP010000239.1:0-2304 GCA_964419815.1 uncultured Luteolibacter sp.
GTTCCGCCATAACCGGGCGCGCGAGAAACCGAAGGGCGGCCGCTGGAACGGGATCCGGCGACCGCCCTTCACATTTTTTCGGCAAGGCTCATGCCTTCGCATTCATGCGCGAAGCCAGCAGACGATCGACGTGCTTGGCGAGCATGTCGGCTTCGAGGTTCACGCGCTGGCCGATCTTGGCGGCATGCAGATTCGTGTGCTGCCAGGTGTGCGGAGTGATCCAAAATGTGGCGATGTTTCCATGCATCGACGCGATGGTCAGCGAAATGCCATCGACCGCGAGAGAGCCTTTTTCGATGCACAGACGCGCGATGGTTTCGGGCACTTCGACATCGACCACATGATCCTGCCCGCGAGCCTCGATCCCATGGATCACACCAGCTGCGTCGACATGACCCTGTACAAAATGGCCGCCAAAGCGATCGCCGACCTTCATCGCGCGCTCAAGATTCACCACCATGCCGCTTGTCAGCCCGCCGAGCGATGTCACCTCAAGCGTTTGCGCCAACAAATCGAAGGCAATGTGATCGGCATCGATCGCCGCCACCGTCAGGCAGCAGCCATTCACCGCCACCGAATCGCCAAGCGCCAACTCGGATGCAAAGGGAATCGCCAGCACGAGCCGCGACTGACCCGCGCCCGCATCCAGCGACACAACGCTTCCCAAGGCTTCAACAAGTCCGGTAAACATCGGCTTCAGGGGTTTGGTACGACCTGCTCAATGGCGGGTGGCACCGGATGCTCCTTGGCGCTGCCGTTTGGCAGAAACACAAAGCAGAGATACATGATGATCGTCGGCACCAAGGCACCGAGGAAGAGACCCAGCGGCGAAACACCGCCACGGAAATATTTTGCCAAGATGCTTTGCCCTGCCGGGTTGGGCGCGTTGGCAATGACCGTGAGCCCGCCGCCCGTCACCGCACCGGCGACCACCGCATATTTCGCCGCCGAGGAAATGCCATCGACCTGCGCCGCAAGATAGGTGATGGCCGCATTGTCATTGAAGGCGGTGAGGATCGTCGCGCCAAGCATCAGTGCCTGATTGTCCAAAGCCTTGATCACTGGCTCGATCCACCAGGCCTGGCAGCCACCGTGGATGACCAGTCCCGCAAGGAAGAAGCCGACGAGCATCGGACTGCGCAAGGCCATGGGGTTCTGGTGGTGGCGTGTCGCGACGGTGAAGGCGAGAAAGAAGAGGAATCCTCCAATGAAGAGCACCGGATAGTGCGCCGTGTAAACCGTCCATCCGAGAAATGCCAAGTGCACCAGCGTGACCCATGCGGGGATCGGATGATCCCGCTCCGCCCATGGCGCGGCATGCAGCACGCCGTCTTGCACGCCATCAGCACGATCCGAAAGTTTGAAGAGATCCTTGCGGAAAAACGCCAGATAAAGAATCGAGGAAATTGCAATGCCGATGAGCGCCTTCCAACCGAAGTGCTCGATCATGAAGGGCGTGTCCCATCCCCATTTGCCCGCCACCATCAGCACCGGCGGCGCCGCAAAATGCGTCAGGGTGCCGCCCACGGAAATGTTCACAAACAACAAACCGAGCGTGCCGTATGCAAGTTTCGGCGACGGATGGAGTCGGTAGAATTTTTTGCCCAGCAGCAAGGCGCCAATCGTCATCGCCGCCGGCTCGGTGATGAAGGAACCCAGCACCGGCGCAATCACCAGCACACTCATCCACCATGCCGTGGGAGTGCCGCCACCGAGCGCCGCCGCCTTGGCCATCATCGCTTCCGCAAAGCGCAACACCGGACGGCTTGCCGCGATGGCCATGATGACGACCACAAAGAGCGGCTCGGTGTAAATCCGATCCTCCGCCACATAGAGCACGAAGTCCTGCCACGAATGGAAATAAACGGCGACACCCACAAGTGCCAGAACCCAGATGCCGAAGATCGCCTCGACCTCACCGAGGAAATGCAGAACGGTTGCCTTGAAGGAAACCTCGGCCACACCATCGGGATGCAACTTGTCGCGCACCCCAAGCACCCGCAGTCGCTCCTCGTGCAAATGCTCGTAGTGGTGAGCAAGGCGGTTGATCGGACCCGCGGCAAAGGTGTGCAAAATCGCCAAGAGGAAAACGAGCGTGGCAGCAACATTGAACGGATCGGCCGCCGCGCGTGCCATGATGGTTTCCATCATGCTTCCATTGCTGGTCGCGTAAGTTTCCAATGGTTTGGGAAATGAGGCGTATTGAACTGAGCCGTTCGCGAGATGCGGGTAGGCAGGTTCGTGACCCGCCGCGGCAAGGCCGATGGACGAGGTCAAAATCCAAACCAGGCTCAAAAGGGGCAA
>CAYQRP010000240.1:0-2302 GCA_964419815.1 uncultured Luteolibacter sp.
ATCACGCCATTGCTGCGAATCGTTCCCCAATCAATCACAGGATAGGAGCCGCCGTTCCAAGTCATGCCGGATCCGCTGATGTTGAAATTGAAGATTGTGCCGGAGCTGCCGAGCAGATCCAAACCACGATTGCCATTGTCCCAAACGTATCCGAGCCGGATCGAGAATCGATCATGGGTCGTGAGAGGAGTGGCAAATGAGCGGGATGATTTGGACAAACCGCCACCATCAGCCCAAAGGCCAAATGCAGTTCCTCCGGTAGCCATTCCCTGAAGGCTGGAGCCGGCGGCGGAAGGATCTGCGATGAAGCGCCCGGCGTTTGTCTGCTCGAAGGACCAAGGACCAAAGCCGGTGCCTTTGTTTGAAGCGTCAGGCCAGTTGCCGCTGTATTCGCTGTAATTGCCGGCATGATCCGAGCCATAGACCAGTTGCTCGACGGCAGTGCCGCTGAGATTGATCACATACGGGTTCTCGTCGCTGTCGTCGTTGGCGATCGAGAGGGACGCGGTGCGAGCGCCTGGAGCACTCGGAGCAAACTTGATGGTGAAAGTGGCAGTACCCGGGCCATTAATATTCGCATCGGGTTGTGCCGCGACCGTAAAGTCGGCGGCGTGCGTTCCGCTGATGGCCACCAGCTCGTTGCCCGTCAGGTTCAAGGGGCGATCGCCGTCATTGCGGATCGTAAAGGTCAAATCCTTGTCCAAGCCAAGCAGGACCGAGCCGAAGTCCTGTGAGCCGTTGTTGGCAATTTCGGTGTCAGCCACTTGCTCGACGGCCATTTCCGACGCACCCGTGCCGGTGCCTGTGAGGTTGATCAAATAGGGATTTTCGTTGGTGTCATCATTCGCGATCGAGAGCTGCGCACTGCGGGCGCCCAAGGCACTGGGAGAAAACTGCACCGTGAAGGTGGTGCTGCCATCATTGGCGGCGACGAGCGCGGCAGGGTTGGCGGTAACGCTAAAGTCGGACGCATGGCCTCCCACAATGTCCACCAGCGGTGATCCTGTCAGGTTCAAGTCGAGACCGCCGCTGTTGCGAATCGTAAAAGTGAGACTGGTCGGAAACCCGATATCGGCAGAGCCAAAGTCCTGCGAACCATTGTGGCTGATAACGGTGCCGGGCGGTTGCTCCACAGCAATTTCCGCTGCGGAGTTGCCACTGAGGCTGATCACGAAGGGGCTCTCATTGCTGTCGTCATTGAAAATCGAGAGGGACGCGCTGTGAGGCGCATCGGAGCTGGGAGAAAACTGCACCGTGAAATTGGTGCTTCCTCCCGGAGCGATCGTGGTGGCCGGCGATGCGGTGACCACAAAGCTGTCCTTGTCGTATCCACTGATATTCACCAACGGGTCTCCAGGATTGCGGGTCAGGTTCAGGCCGATGTTGCCCGTGTTGCGAATGGTGAAAGTGAGGCTCTTGCTCGAGCTGATCGCGACTCTTCCAAAATCCTGCGAGCCCCCACTGGCAATATCGTTGCCTGCTTGCTCGACGGCCATTTCCGGATCGCCATCGCCAGTGCCTGCGAGGTTGATGACATATGAACCATTGGCTTCGGTGTCGATCGTGAGCGTCGCATTGTGGACACGCTTAGCGCTGGGGACAAACTGCACGGTAAAGGTCGTGCTGCTGCCACCGGCGACGGAAGAAGCAGGTGCCGCACTGACGGCAAAGTTGGCCGCGTCGGCCCCGCCGATCTTTGCCCGTGGTGTGCCTGTCAGGTAGAGGTAAGCGGTTCCGCTGTTGCGCACCGTGTAGGTAAGACTTTTGCTGGAACCCCGCATGACCGTACCAAAGTCGCTTGTGCCGCCATTAGCGATGAGATTGGCAGCCGGTTGCTCGACGGCGATTTCCGGCCCACCCTCGCCGGTGCCTGTGAGATTGATCACATAGGGACCGCTTACATCATTTTTGATCGTGAGCGTCGCATTGTGTGCGCCCCTGGCGCTAGGAACAAACTGCACAGTAAAGGTCGTACTGCTACCGCCGGCGACAGAAGCAGCAGGTGTAGCAGTGACGGCAAATTTGGCTGCGTCGGGTCCGGCAATCTCAACCCTTGGCGTGCCAGTCAGGTAAAGGTAATCGGTTCCGCTGTTGCGCACCGTGAAGGTAAGGTTTTTGCTGGAACCCCAATTGACCGTGCCAAAGTCTACGGGGACCAGTGAGCCACTCGGAATGACATTGGCAGCCGGTTGCTCGACGGCGATTTGCGGTCCACCCTCGCCGGTGCCCTCAAGGTTGATCACATAGGGGCTTTCATTCTCGAAGTCATTGTTGGCGATTGTGAGAGTTGCATTGCGCGCGC
>CAYQRP010000241.1:0-2263 GCA_964419815.1 uncultured Luteolibacter sp.
TGAAATTTTCCGCATCACGAAACTGTCGATCTACTAAGAGTCTAGTAAATCCCTGCTTCAGCGCCCACTCGGCGATTTCCGTGTGATAGCCTTTTTTGCTGCGGATCAGCGGCGCGAGCAGGCAGACATCGCCTTTTTTCAATTCGGCGCGGATCACATTCTCGATGGCGGCTACCGATTGTTTTTCGACCGGCACCTGGCAGTCCGGGCAATGGATCGTGCCGAGCTTCGAGTAGAGCAGTCGGATGAAGTTCCAGAGTTCAGTGACCGTGGCGACGGTGGATTTGCCGCCGCCTTGTGAGACGCGTTGTTCGATCGCGACCGTGGGAGGCAGACCTTGGAGTTGATCGATCTCAGGTCGCTCAAGTTGCTCGGCGAACTGCCGCGCGTAGGCCGAGATCGAATCGAGGAAACGGCGCTGGCCTTCGGCAAAGAGGATATCGAAGGCGAGTGTCGATTTGCCCGAGCCTGAAAGCCCGGAGATCACGACGAACTGATCGCGCGGGATGTCGAGCGAGAGGTTCTTGAGGTTGTGATGGCGCGCGCCGCGAAGCGTGATGGCGTTGGTGGATGATGGAATAATGCTTTTTTTGGCGGGCTTCGATCGTGGTGCCGCAACCGAACCTTTGCCGATTTTTTTCAATGCCTCGCGCAAGTAATTCGCCGTCGGGCTCTTGAGCTTGGCGATCTCTTCCGGTGTGCCCTCGGCGACGAGGCGTCCGCCATTTGCACCGGCATCGGGTCCGAGGTCGATGATCCAATCGGCGCATTTGATCACATCGAGGTTGTGTTCGATCACCAGCAGCGAGTGTCCGGCATCGACGAGTTTTTGAAACACGCCAAGCAAGCGTTCGATGTCGGAGAAGTGGAGTCCGGTGGTGGGTTCGTCGAGAATGAGAAGCTTCGTGCCCTGCGAGGGTGATGGTGCTTCGCCCAAAAGCTGACAGAGTTTCAACCGCTGCGATTCGCCGCCGGAAAGCGTGTTGAGCGCTTGACCAAGTTTCAGGTAACCGAGGCCGACTTCGACGAGCGGCGCGAGCGCGGTGTGGATTTTTTTGATAAGCCTTGCTTCGGCGGCCGATGTTTCTGGTGCGAGAGCAAACGCCTCGGGAATTTCCGCAGCTGTGAGCTCGAGCACGTCGGCGATCGAGCGTCCGCGGTAGGTGAAGTCGAGCGTCGATGACTTGTAACGTCGTCCATTGCAGGCGGGGCAAGTCACATGGATGTCGGCCAAAAACTGCATTTCCACCTGCTCACTGCCCGTGCCCGCGCAGCGGTCGCAGCGTCCGTCGCCGGAATTGAACGAGAAAAACCCGCCCTGCAGCCCGCGTGCGCGGGCTTCATCGGTCATGGTGAAAAGCTGGCGGATCGGCTCAAAGGCGCCGAGCAGCAGCGCGGGAGTTGAGCGTGGCGTGCGGGCGAGCGGTGATTGGTCGACGAGCGAAATGCCCGACAAGTACTGTGTTCCTAGTAGTTCCTTCAGCGGCGCGGGATCCAGTGAGGCATCCTCGATGCCCAGTCGGCGTGCGACATTCGCGTGAATCACATCATGGGCGAGGGTCGATTTTCCCGAACCCGAAACGCCGGTGAGGCAAACAAAGAGACCAAGTGGCAGATCGACATCGAGTTTTTTCAGGTTGTGGCGGGTGGCACCGCGGATCGAAATTTTTTCTTTTCCGTGCCGCCGGCGTTTGTCGGGCACGGCGATGAATTTTTCGCCACTGAGCCAGCGGCGGGTTTCGTTGGGTGCGGCGGATTTTTTATTGAGCCCCTCATCGTCGTTGGGCGGGCCCTGATAAATGATGTTGCCGCCATGTTGACCCGCGCCGGGGCCGAGATCGACGAGATGATCGGCGGCGCGCATCACCGTGTTTTCATGTTCGACCACTACTAGCGTGTTTCCCTTGTCGCGAAGGTTCTGCATGATGCCGACCAAGCGGTCGATATCGCGGGCGTGCAGGCCGACGGTGGGTTCGTCGAGCACGAAGAGCGTGCCGGTGAGTGAGGCGCCAAGGCAGGTCGTGAGGTTCACGCGTTCGACTTCGCCGCCGGAGAGCGTTCGCGTCTGGCGATCGAGCGTGAGGTAGCCGAGCCCGACTTCGGCCAAGTAGCCGAGGCGCGAGGTGATTTCTGCCAACACCACGGCAAGCGTCGAATCGGTGGAATTTTTGAAGCGATCCGACGACTGAAATCGTTTGAGAAAATCCAGCAATTCGTTGATCGGTAGTGCCCAAAGTTCGGGCAGCGATTTGCCGTCGATTTT
>CAYQRP010000242.1:0-2257 GCA_964419815.1 uncultured Luteolibacter sp.
GCAGGGGCGCAGACCTTGAGTCCGGGAAACGCGGCGAAGAGGCCTTCGGGAATGTGCGAGTGGGTGGCGCCGACATTGGTGCCGCCGTTGGCCGGGCCGCGCACGACGATCGGGCAATGGCAAAGACCACCCGACATGTAGCGCACGCAGGCGGCGTTGTTGACGAGTTGGTCAAAGGCCACCGAATGGAAGGACCAGAACATCAACTCCATCACCGGACGCACGCCAAGCATCGATGCGCCGATGCCCATGCCCATGAAGCCGGCTTCGGAAATCGGAGTATCGACCACGCGCTTGTCGCCCCATTTTTGCCAGAGGCCTTCGGTGACCTTGTAGGCGCCGTTGTATTGGGCGACCTCTTCGCCCATGAGGACGACATTCGGATCGCGGGCAAGTTCCTCGTCGAGGCCTTCGCGGAGGGCTTCACGGTAGGTGATGATGCGGGACATGATGTGCGGAAATGGATGGAAATAAAAGTGGGTGACAAAGAATCAGTCGTTGAAGAAATGGCGGCCGATTTTTGAGGCGGGCGTTTGGTTGTCGCTTTCCCAGTATATGTCGGTGCTGATGTCGGCGATGGTCGGCGCTGGAGCCTCTTCGGCGAATTTCACCGCAGCAGCGGCTTCATCGGCGGCGGCTTTGTTGATGTCGGCGGCTTGGTCTTCGGTGAGGACACCTTCGGCGATGAGTTTGCGGCGGAACACCGAAATCGGATCGTGGTGCTGCTTGTAGTTTTCGATCTCTTCGGGTGTGCGGTATTTTTTGTGGTTCGCGTCCGCAATACTATGTCCATAGTAGCGGTAGGTGCTGATCTCGAGGATGCTCGGCTTGTGTTGCTTGCGCGCGCGCTCCATGGCGATGTGGGTTTTGGCCCGCACTTCGTAGAGGTCGGAGCCGTCGATCACATCCCAGTCCATGTCGTAGCCTTCGGCGCGTTGCGCAAGGCAGCCGCGGAAGGCTGAGGAGCGGGCCTGCGAGGTGCCCATCGAGTAACCGTTGTTTTCGATCACATAAACAACCGGGATATCAAACAGCGCCGCGAGGTTGAGCGATTCGTGGAAAGCGCCTTGGTTGACCGCGCCGTCGCCGAGGTAGCAGAGGCAGCAACCTTCGCGGCCAAGGTACTTGAGGCCGTAGGCAAGGCCGAGGCCGAGCGGTGTTTGGCCTCCGACAATTCCGTGGCCGCCCCAGAAATTTTTGTCAGGCGCGAAGAAGTGCATTGAGCCGCCCTTGCCCTTCGAACATCCGCTTTGCTTGCCGTACATTTCGGCCATGCATTCGTTCATGCCCATGCCAACCGCGAGCGCATGACCGTGGTCGCGATAGGCGGTGATGAAATGATCGTTCTCGCCGCCGAGCGAAATCGTACCGACGGCGACCGCTTCCTGTCCGATGTAAAGATGGAGGAATCCGCCAATCTTGCCGGCTTGGTAATACTTCAGGGCCGCCTGCTCGAAGCGCCGAATGCGAATCATTTGCGTGAGCAAGCCGATCTTTTGCTCGGCGCTGAGCGATTGGTTGATTGGGGAGCTGGCGAAATCGAGCGCGGGAGATGCGGTGGCTGTCATGTTCGTCGTAGGGCGGATCTGGAAAAATGTTTCAGTGGGATTTCACTGCCTGTGAAATGGCGGGTATCGGGTAGCTGTGAGGGACGCGCAACATGGCAAGGAGATGAGCGGCGGTAAAGATCAGGTTGGCGACACCGAGGTTGCGAAGAAAGACCCATGAGGGTAGCGCATCACCAGGCGCGCCGGTCCAAAGCGATTGCCAGAGGCCGACAAGTGATTTCGCGTAGCGGGGATCCGCGAGCCAGGCGGCGGAGTTGGTGATCAAATGAAATACAAGAGTCGCGGCGACCGAACCCAGCAGCATGCTGGTCCAGCCTTTTTTCGAGAGCCACCTGCCGAGGAAAAATGTCAGGGTCAGCGCAGCGAGGGTGGTGAGGAAAAGCGAGGGGCCTTGGGGATGACCGCTGCCGAGCGGAAAGGTCAGGATCCAAATGCCGAGCGGTAGCGCAAATCCACGCCATGCGGGAGCGATCAGCGCGCCGCAAAAAAATAAGGCGGCGAGCGGTTGGAAGTTGGGCAAGGCCATCGGGTAGGCGGCACCGATCACGCGAAACGCGATGAGCAGGAGCACGGAGAGGCACAGGGGCAGATGACGAAGCATGACGCGCGGAGGATTGAGGATTTTGCCGCGCGCGGCTAGACGAAAATGACACACGTGTCAAGGTTTTTTGGATTTCGAGTGAGGAATG
>CAYQRP010000243.1:0-2252 GCA_964419815.1 uncultured Luteolibacter sp.
TCATGTTGTTTGCTACATTCCGAGGGAAAGCGCCAAGCCGCTCTTCTCGCCCTTGAAAACCAAAGCTGCAACTAGGGGGGCAGGCCTCAGCTTTCAGAAGTCTTCTCTTTCGTTTCGTTGGTCTGATTTGGATGGTGAATTACGCAACGCAGAGCAGCTAAAGTTTTAACAAAACTCTGGCTCCGTTTTGCGGGATCACCTCACACTTTAGTCTCCTTGAAATAGCCCCCTTGAAAATATGAATTGAAATGAAAGTTCATGGGGTGAGTGCCGCAACAGCCTTGTTGCTCTCTACCCACTGTTTCTCATCGCGGACGAAGTTCATTCGCTTGTCGGCTGGCCACGTAGACGCAGCAATCTTGAGCCATCGGTCACTAGCCAGTCTTCTTCGTAATACGAAGTAAGAAAACCCAGAGTGATCACCGCAATAAAAGAGACCCAAAAAGGTAGTGCTTGCCGCGCCTTGTGGTCCCTCGACTAAGGCTTTGAAATCACGCACTTCCAAGGTTTCAGACTTGGGAACTGGACTGCAACCAACAAGGCAGATGGATGATAGAATGGCTACAGATAAACTGTTCATGGTTGTAATCATTTTCTGCTCGATCCCGGAGGACCAGCTGGCCCTGGATTGGTAGCCCCACCGCTTGGGTTCGTTGGTGTGCCGCCTGGGATTGATCCTTCGTTGCTGTTAGATCCTCCGTTTGCTGAGTTTATACTATCGCCAAGTTCTCCCGGCGATTCAAACCCTGCCCAGTCGTCTGCATCAACATCCGTTCCAGTAACGTCGCCAAAAGTATCCGACGCAAAGGATGAACAGTTATCTGTGTAACACCACTCGCGATGCTCTTTGGCATTCTCAACGAGCTTCTTTGCCTGATCGTCAGTAAGTTTCTTGCAATGTTTGTATTTATAACCCGCAGGAGCATCACCCGGAAAGTTCTCCCTGACATCCGAGCCTTTGCCATTATCGAGTCCGCCCCTTTGTATATTGGGGTGGCTGTCAGGCCATAGGCTGTAAGTTGTAGTCTTGCCGGTGTCTGTATCGACTAAGACCAGTGCAGCGTGTCCATCTGTGTCACCAGCTCCATTTTTCTCGCAGACATTCGACATGATGCACAACCACTTCTCCAAACCGAGACGATCAACGTAGCGAATCGGATTGTTCCGAACCATCCCATACAAGTTCACCCCACCTTTTTCCTCAATCGGATCTCTGCTAGGCCATCTGCCGGTTTGAGGGTCATAGTATCTGTACCCGTAGTACGCCACACGCGGCCTCAAACCCGGTGATTGCTGGGTTTTTGGACGGCGGCGCGTACGAAAGCGGCTGGGCGACCGTGGACAAATCACCTCTAGAGCATCATCAATCACCGCTTCGATGGGAAGGAAGAAATTCACCACTGCTCAACAAAGACGACATTTATTGCATGTCAGAAAACCATCGTGTGTCTTAAAGCGGGATCTTATCCGCGCACGTCACATGGACCCGCAGGCGAGCAGCACCTGTGACAGACCGTTGGGATCTTTGGCGTGGCGTAGCGACGGTCCTCCGGGAGTGAGTTTTGCTAGTGGCAAGTTAGACTTTGATTATATGGATCACCGTCATTTCTTTCGTAATTTTGAGATATTGCAGTTAGCCAAGACTTTCCTTAAGATCCGGATAACGTGATACCACATATTTACGAAAAATATCCCAATTCATATATCCCATAAATTCGCCTACTCTTCTGCGAGCATCATTGAAATCCTCTTCACTCAAAACTTCTTGGGTTTCTTGTAAAAGGCTGTTCATCGAATCGGAACATTTCTTAATCTGGTCTATAATGGCTTTGGCTTTAGAAAGGTCATTCATGTTTTTAGGCGGCTACATATTACAATCAGCATCATCCATACATTCCCTAAAGCATTTATGAAACCGGTTGCCTCCATAATTCCCAGTGGGCAAAGTTGACGCTGTGCATGATGCTATGCATGCCGCTCTTGCTGCAGCACATCTCGCAGCTTCAGCCGCAGCAGCGATAGCTTCTTCAGTCAATTGAGCAACTAAATCAAGGCAAGGTGGTGATACCAAACATGCACATGCTGTAATTCCCAATATATCGGCTGCTGTTAGAAGTATTGCTCCTCCTGCTATGGGAATAACCATCGGGCCATACTGACCCAAATAATCCCACCTATTCACCCCATCATTCCCCACAAATCCATACAGGTTCACCCCACCCTCTTCCTCAATTGGGTCCCTGCTAGGCCAT
>CAYQRP010000244.1:0-2240 GCA_964419815.1 uncultured Luteolibacter sp.
TTCGACATCGTTTCGGGCGGCGAACTTTTCCGCGTGATCAAAGCCGGTGGCGATCCGGCCCATTGCACCTTTGCCGGGGTCGGCAAAACACGCGATGAAATCGTCTATGCCCTCGAGCAAGGCATTTACTCGTTCAATGTCGAGAGCGAGGAGGAACTCCGCTACTTGAATGAAGTTGCCGGCGAACTCGGCATGATCGCTCCAGCAGCCGTGCGCGTGAATCCGAATGTCGACGCGAAAACGCACAAGTACATTTCCACCGGCAAATCGGAAAACAAATTTGGCGTCGATTTTGATGCGATCAGCGGACTTTACGAGCGTGCCGCCAAGGAGCTTCCAAACATCCGCCTGCGCGGGCTGCAAATGCACATCGGCTCGCAATTGACCTCAGTCGCGCCCTTTGTCGAAGCCGTGGAAAAAGTCGCACCACTCGCACGGCAACTCAAGGAACGCCATGGCATCGAGTTCTGGTCGATCGGTGGCGGCATCGGCATCGTTTACCACGACTCACTCGAGTCCGGCCCTCAGCAATGGTGGGAAAACAAGCCCGAAGGCGAGCGCCCGCTCACCATCGAGCAATACGGACGCGAAGTGGTTCCACGTCTCAAAGACCTCGGTCTCAAAATCCTCGTCGAGCCCGGCCGTTTCATCGTCGGCAATGCCGGCGTGCTGATCACCCGCTGCCTCTACGAGAAAAAAGGCTCTGCCAAAACTTTCCGCATCGTCGATGCCGGCATGAACGACCTCATCCGCCCCGCGCTTTACGAAGGTCACCACGAAATCGTGCCGCTCCGCAAAGCCGCCGAAAGCAACCTGCAAAAGGTCGATGTCGTCGGCCCGATTTGCGAAAGCGGCGACTTCTTCTGCCAGGACCGCGAGTTGCCGCACTTTGCCCCGGGTGATTGCGTCGCATTGATGTCGGCCGGTGCTTATGGCTTCGTGATGGCCTCGAACTACAACTCTCGTCCGCTGCCTGCCGAAGTGCTCGTCGAAGGCTCCACCGCCACGCTCGTTCGCAAACGCCAGACACTCGACGACCTCATCGAAGGCGAGCTGTGATGCCGCACGCTGATGCGGAGTGGACGCAACGGCAGCCCCCATGTTCATTTCCCCCGTGCTTGCCTGGTTTTCCAACGACCGCTTCCCGCTCTACCTCGCGCCGATGGCCGGGGTCACGGATGTCATTTTCCGCCAGATCTGCAAAGAGCTTGGAGCTGATGTGATGGTGACCGAATTCGTCTCCGCCGAGGGCATCCTTCAACGCGACGACCGCACCCGCAAGTACACCGAGTTCAGCGACGATCAGCGCCCGGTCGGCGTGCAACTCTTCGGTGCCGATGGCAAACGCATGGGCGAAGCGGCGAAAAAAATCATCGATTGGAAAAAACCGGATTTCATCGACATCAATTTCGGCTGTCCGGTGAACAAGGTGGTCGCCAAAAATGGCGGATCCTCATTGCTGAAAAATTGCCCCGTGCTGGCAGAGGTCGCCTCGGGTGTTGCCCATGCGGTCGGCGGCGAAGTTCCGGTCACCGCAAAAATTCGCACTGGCTGGGACTCGGAATCAATCAACGCAGTGGAGGTTGCAAAGATCCTCGAAGACAGCGGCATGAGCGCCATCACCGTGCACGGCCGCACCCGCGCGCAAGGATATGGCGGTGAGGCCGATTGGAATGTGATCGACGCTGTCGCGCGCTCGGTTCGCATTCCCGTCATCGGCAATGGCGACATCACCTGCGGACGCGATGTGATCAAGCGCCGCAGCGAAACCGCCGTTTCGGGAGTGATGATCGGACGCGCCGCCATGCAGAACCCATGGGTCTTTCGCGAAGCCCGACACTTCATCGAAACCGGCAAGGACCTTCCGCCGATCGACCTCGAAGAACGCTGGCAACTCGTCATCCGCCACTGTCGCCTCGCCATCGAAAGCCAACGCTACGGCAGCGAAAAACAAACACTCACCTCCATGCGATCAAGGCTCATGGCCTACTGCAAAGGCTTCCCCGGCGCTCGCGAACTGCGCCAAAAACTTTGTCATGTGACCAGTCTCGAAGAAGTGAACGACCTCGCCGCCTTTTCCATCTCTCATGCTGAAATTGAAGAGGTGTGAGGAAGAGCGATTGGTTATTTGTTATTAGTTATTTGGGAGAGAAAGAAGCTACCGCTTCTTCATATTCCCTCTTCCGTTTCGAATTTAGAATTTAAGATTTAAGATTTTTCCAGCTTCTTCATTTTCTTCC
>CAYQRP010000245.1:0-2240 GCA_964419815.1 uncultured Luteolibacter sp.
TGCAGAAAATGCCTTCAAAGTTTGAGTATCCCGGATTTGTGCGCGTGCAATAACTGACGGATTCATAATTGGGTATGAACTCATTCGCGTCAGCTTAACGCGTAAATGACTGATAATTAGCGATTTGGACCAAAAATAGTCACAACAAAAGCTTGATAAGGCGAGCGGGGCGGCAAGCTCGGTATGTCAAAAGCCTTACCCGCCGGTCACTCGTGGCCGAGCCCGCCTGACCTTGATCTGATCGCAAGCCAAACCCGGTTGATCATCCGAAATTCCCACAAATTCACCGCCGCCGGTTTCCTGCAATCCCTGCTCAGCTCCGTGGCCACCGGACTGGCGTCGTTGAACCAAATCGCATCTCTGGGGTCAGTCCCCGCAGTGACACATGTTAGATAAGTTGATCGCTAAAAATGCTCCCTGCAGATCGTCGCTCCGCACCCTGTATCCATCCCGCTGCGTGCTGATCACGCTTGCTCCTCGCCTGCGGATCCATGTGACGTGCGCGGTTAAGGTGTCGCGAGGTGTATCTTTGCTCTGATAGACACGCCCAAGGATCTGTTTTTGTTCGACAGCGGGTGAATTTCTTCCTTCCCAACCAAGCAGTGATTGGCGATGCTCTAGGAGTGATTCGTTCGCCATTATCACGCGTCTGCCGAAGGCGCCACCGCCCAAAATCCCAGCAATCAAGGGGATCAAGGCCGCGTGTGGCGTATTACGGGTACAGATACTATGACCCTCAAACCGGCAGATGGCCTAGCAGAGATCCGATCGGGGAACGAGGCGGCATGAACTTGTATGGGTTCGTCGGAAATAGAGGAGTGAACAGGTGGGATATTCTTGGCTTGTGCAAATCAGGAGAAAAAAGAAATTGTAAAGTTGTAGCATACGCATTCGAAAGCGAAGCGACTCATTACATCGCAAATGATTTATCGGATTTAATAGATAGATATTCAAATGGGGAGACCTACTTAGTAATCCTAGAAGCTGCTGCAAGAGGAGACCTCATGGGGGTGATTCAAGCCATGATGGAAGATAACGTAGTAGGAGATATCGCTAGGGCTCACCAGATAATACTGTTGTTTAATTCGCGATCTGCAGACGAGTTGATGTATACAATGAAAATCTTTTTGTATGTTAAAGTTGAATATGAAGAGTGCTCTTGCTCTTTGTTTTTCAGTAGCTGGAAAGATAAATCAACTGAAATTAAGAGTGGGCCTTATAAAGGAATGCCAAATGAAAAAATGCGTTCTATATATCTAAAAGAAGTAGATAAGGAAATCAGCAGTTGGTGCAAATAATGAGAATAAAATTTCTAAGCATTAAACTATTTCTTCTGTTATCTATTTTTGCGTGCCAGAATCACGAGAAAGATAAATCAATAAATGTATCTTCTGATGTGCTGGCATTCGAGCAGGTTGCATACAATTATGCAGCTCGGTCACAGCCGATAAATTTAACAAAAGTAGAACCAACGGCGCACTGGAGATCCTACTCTACTTCTAGTGGAATTAGATTTTCATTACCCGATGATTGGACATTTGCGCAACTAGAAGATCGAATAGAAATTACAAGCTCACTATGCAATCTCACCATTAAGGAAAAATTAATAAATATATCTGGAAATGAAGTTAATAATAGCAATTTTGAAAGCCTGCAATCTTTTGATTTATCAAGCTTTAGTGCAATAGACAAAATATTATCAGCAGCTACTCTTGATAAAAATGATTTTTTACTTCTAGATGAAAAATCAAAGAAAAATTTAATTTCATTATTAACTAAAAAAGCATTTTTTTATAATCAATACAACAAAATTTTCTTTTTGAGAGAAAAATTTTATTTGTTTAAATCATCCAATAATAATGAAATTTATTCTTTAGTTTTTTTGGGCAGCAAAGCCGACATAGTTATTCACATAGGAGGTGAATGGGGAGGTGATCAAAATGATCTTGTATCGTTTTTAGCAAGCTTTGCTGAGTAAATGAATGTAAATCACAATCAACAATGAAGCGATCCCGCAAAACGGAGCCAGAGGTTTGTTGAAACTTTAGCTGGTCTGAGAGGGGCAAATCACCCCCAAAATCAGACCGATGAAACGAAAAAGAAGACATGGAGCGTCCCCCGCAAGAGTTGGACATCCAATAAGTACGAAAGTAACGCGACAGCGATGATTCATGAAGCGGCCAACCTGCAACCGGGCACGATCATGCTATCAACCGCTTGGAGCATTTACCCCCGCCCAG
>CAYQRP010000246.1:0-2238 GCA_964419815.1 uncultured Luteolibacter sp.
TGCCCCGCCGCCGATGTGCATGTCACCAGCGCGCTCAAGGGCGAAGGGCTCAAGGTGCTGAAACAATACCTCAAGAAAGGAACTACGATGTGCATCGTAGGTTCGAGCGGTGTCGGCAAGTCGACGCTGGTGAACCAGCTTTACGGCGACGAGTGGCAATGGACGGGTGAGGTCAATGAAGCCACCGGCAAAGGCCGCCATACCACCACCTCGCGCGAGTTGGTGCCACTACCGGGCGGGGGCATGCTCATCGACAACCCCGGCATGCGCGAAATCCAGATGTGGACGGATGAGGGCACGCTGCGCGAAAGTTTTTCGGATGTGAGCGCGATCGCGTCCGACTGCCGCTTTGCCGATTGCGGCCATCGCAGCGACGCCGGATGCGCGATCCGCGCTGCAGTCGAAGCCGGCACACTCGATGCCGCGCGCCACGCCAGTTTCCTGAACCTCGAAAATGAAATTGCAGCCCTCAAAAAACGCGCTGAAAAACGCCAGATGGCGGTCGAGCGCTGGGCGAAACGCAACAGCCGCGTCAAGGCCCGCAACCTCGCGGACCGCATCCAGCTCGAACGCGACGAACGCGGCGATGCCTAAACCATCGATCATGAAAGCGCGCATCATCACATCGGACATCAAGATCGCTCTGTTTGCGTTCGCGCTGCTTTGCGCATCGGCAACATTCGCGTCGGCACAAGTCGCTCAAGTGAAAGATGCCATCGGCGGCGCGCCTAAAACGACAGAGCCCGAAAAACCCGAAGAGGTGCGCGCGCGCTTCGACCAATGGCTCAAGGAATCGCGCGAGGACCTTGCAAAGATCGATGCCGATGGCGCTTCAAACGCCTTGCCGCAAGGCCTTTCGCCGAGCGAGGTCGACGACCGCCGTCAGGATCTTGAGCAGATCATTCTGACCATCCCGCGGATTTTCAAAAGCATCGATTCGTATGCCGAAGCCAAACGCTCGCTTGAGACGGCCAAGAATGCCAATGCCGCTTGGAACGGCTTTGCCGAGAAGCCGCCGTATCCGATCCTGATGGTCGACGAGTTGCTCAACGAGCGCGATGCGATCCGCGCAAAGATCTCATCGCACGAATCCTCATTGCTCAATTATGAGGGCTTGTTGGCGAGCGCCGTGGCCGAAATGAAATCCGCCGAGGAGGCCGTGAGCGCGGCAATGCTGGCGGTTCGCAATGGCAATGCCACCGCAGATGGCGCCGCCAAGTGGAAGCTCGAGGCGGCGCGGATTCACTCGCGACTTCAGGCCTGTCGCGCGGCCTTGATCAAGAGCGCGGCTGAAAATCTCCGAGAGTGGAATGCCGCGGCAAAAATCGACCTCGCGCTCGTCGAGCGCAAAGTCACCCTTGCCGAAAACCAGGTGTCGTTTGATGAGGCCGACCTCGAAAAGATCGCCCGCATTTCCGACGAGCGAAAAAAAGCGATTCACAAGGAAATCGATGCGCTCGAGAAACGTCTTAAGCCGGCATTCGCCGCACGCCGCGAGGCGCAAACGGCACTCGAGAATCTTCAGGCAGAAACCGAAGACGACAAAACAAAAGCCCCAGCCGGGATGGAGATGGCGAGATATCGTCTCGAAGTGACGGTCGGCCGCGTCGAAGGCCTCCAATCGCTGATCGAAAATCTCGAAAGCCTCGTGCGGCTCGAGAACATGAACTTCAAAGCCTACCAAAACCGCTTCGCGATCCTTAAATCGAAAAACGAAAGCGAGCGTGAAAAACTTCGCGCGGCCCTCGCCACCACCAGCGACGAACTCAAGGCATGGAGCAAGGTGCTCGACAGTGAAATCGCCACCCGCACGGCCGACCTCAGCAAGCTCGAGGCACGCGCGTCATCGATCACCTCCAACGATCCGCGTTTTGGCCTACTCAACGAACAGCGCGCCAGCCACAGCGAGCAACTCACGATGCTTCAGCGCATCGATCAAGCGGCCACCGCCCAAAGAAAGCTCATCCGCCGCTGGATCGCCGACCACGCGCCCGCGCCGCAGGAGGAAACATTGATGACAAAGCTCGGCCGCAT
The DNA here is from genome assembly GCA_964419815.1 of uncultured Luteolibacter sp. Classification (GTDB taxonomy): domain Bacteria; phylum Verrucomicrobiota; class Verrucomicrobiia; order Verrucomicrobiales; family Akkermansiaceae; genus Luteolibacter. The sequence continues at coordinate 2,035 of CAYQRP010000246.1, forward strand.
CGCCGCCGACGCGCCATCCGCCGTTTCACGACTCTGGTCGCTCGAAGTGATGAGCTTCGAAGAGAAAATCGAGGTTGATGGACAAACGATCAAGGGCCGCATCCCGGTGACGCTTGGCATGCTGCTGCGCGCGCTGCTGTTTTTCCTTATCGGCTACTGGATCGCTTCCTTCATCGCCAAGCGCATCCAAAAAACCATCGTCGC
>CAYQRP010000247.1:0-2234 GCA_964419815.1 uncultured Luteolibacter sp.
GGGCCGAGGAGACCGGAGGATTGGAGTGGGTGCTCGCCCTTGTATTTGACGATGTTGGTGCGCGTGCGGCGCTGGTCCTTCGGGAGCTTGCCGTCGCCAATCAGGCGGTTGGGCCAGTTATTGACGACTTCGATTTCGAGTTCGTTCTCGCCGGGCTTGATGGCCTCCGTGATGTCCACTCGCCGGGGCGCACACCAGAGCACGCCCAAGTCTTTTCCGTTGAGTGTGACCTTCGCCGTCTCTATGACATTTCCGAGATCGAGGAAAATTTGAGATTTCAAATTTGAAATTTGAGATTCCGTCAGGGCGAAGGTCTTCCGGTAGGTTGCGGTCCCGCTGAAATGTTTCACGGCATCCTCCGAGCGCTTGGTCCAATCCTCGAGCTTTTCAAAAACCAACTTGCCCTCGGCGGCTTCGCCCTGCAGTTCGGCGGTCGGGTAGAACCACTCCTTGTCGAACTGAACGGCCCACGGGCCTTCGAGGGTTTGGACGGTCTCGAACGACGGGAAATTGCTGCCCTGGCCTGCGGTGGCGGTGGTCGGCTTGCGGAAGACGACAAACATCGAGCCGTTCGGATCGAGTTCGAGCGGGACGGTCGTTCGGCCGTTCTCGATTTGGAAATTTGGCAGGTCGCGTTGCTCGCCGTTCACGGGATTCCAAAACTCGGGTTGGCGGGCCGTTTGGCGAAACGACGCGGTGACTTTCTCCGGGCGATCTTTGCGGTTCGCGAGGAAGTAAATTTCCGCCTCGGGCGTGGTGCGGTGGATGAAGTCGATGAACGAATCGTTCGCTCCCACTGCCTCGAAATCTGGCAGCACGCCATCGGCCAGCAAAATCTCCCGCTCGGTCTTGCTTTCGAAAACCCGGCCCTTGCCGGTCTTTCCGCCCCAGAGTTCCTCGCCGATTTTCTTCACTTCTTCATCACACTGCGGATGGTTTTTGAGGCCGGGATCAGTGAGGGGCTTCGGCCCGATCACCGTAGCGCCCGCTTGCACCAACTCGCGGAGCTTTTGAGCCACCGGTGCGGGCATTTTCGTCGTGTTCGGCAAAACGAGCACGCGGTAGCTCATGCCGTCGGGCAGCACGATTTTACCGTCCCTCACCGAGAGTCGCGTGAGCAGGACCTCCTCGTTGCAGACATCGTAGTCGTAGCCTTTGCCGAGACCGGCCGGGACATGTTTCGCATCCACGAGATTTGGCGCCCCGTCGCCGTTGTAGTAGAGCACATCGGCGGCGAAGAGGCCGCTTTGCAGGAGGGCCTGGCAGCGGTTGAGATAACCGATCCATGGCCCGGCGGCCTGATTCCACCAAGTGACATTCGGATTGAAATGCGTGCCGGCGTAAAATTCGTAGCCGGGCTTCCCGTCCTGCGGCCGTGTGGCGGTCATGCCATGGAAAGCGATGCGGTTAATTCCCTCGCAAAATGCACGGTCGGCAAGCGGCCTCAATAAGGCCGGACCATTGTCCCAATTCGGCGCGAAGGATGTGAAGGCTTCCGCCGTGGCGGTCTGGCGCCCGTAAATATGCGCCGCGCTGGCGGTCTGCTTGCACACTTGGTTTTGGTCATTGGTCAGGAAAAGCCCGCGCCAAAATTCCCCCATCGGCATGTCCACGCGGCCGAGGTTTTTCAACGCGTCCATGCACATCGATTGGGACCAACTCGGCCCCGACGCTTCGCAGAGCGTCTTCATGCCGTGCTCATTCGTGAGTTTGGTCAAGTGACCGTAGTGGTTGTCGGCCATGCAATCGGCGACCGTCTTGCGATAATCGTGGAGGAAGCGCTCGGAGATTTCGGCGCTGCCCACCAACCTCCCCGCCAGCACAGGCAGGTAGGGCTTCGGGTCGTAGCCCCGGTAGCGCTGAAACTCCGCCAAAAGCTTGTCCGTCCAGTTCGGATACCCATCCTCGAAGCTGTCGGTGGCAAGATACTTCAAGGTCTTCCCAACATGCGGACCGGCATCGGCGAGGTAGATTTTTGCCAAGTTTTCCCACTGTTGATCTACCGCAGCCGAACTCAAGAAGTCCACGGAGAGACCTTCTCCCCCCTTCGTCCCATTCAGCATTTGGCTTCCGGTCATCCGATGTCCGGTGCGGATGATCGTCCACGAGCCTTCGGGAACATCCCAGTCGAGTTTGCCATCGGCTCCCACCTTGTCGGTCAAATCCACCACCTCGCCGGGGGGGATGGGCTGATCCTCGGGCAACGCTGTCCAAGGCGTCAGCGGCTTGCCCGT
>CAYQRP010000248.1:0-2168 GCA_964419815.1 uncultured Luteolibacter sp.
TCGCGGGCCTTGGCCTTGGCGATGACATCGTCCGAAACATTCTTCGGACATGGCGCGTAGTGGCTGAACTCCATGGAGAACTGGCCACGACCGGAGGTCATCGTACGAAGGTCGCCGATGTAGCCAAACATCGCGCTGAGTGGTGCCTCGGCCTTCACGCGGATGCCGCCAGGAGTCGGCTCCTGACCTTGGATCATGCCGCGGCGGCGGTTGAGGTCGCCGATGACATCACCGACTTTTTCCTCAGGCGCGAACACATCGAGCTTCATCATCGGCTCGAGGATTTGCGGGCCAGCCTTGGGCATCGTTTGACGATAAGCAGCCTTGGCGGCGATTTCGAAAGCGATCGACGAGGAGTCGACCGCGTGGAAACCACCGTCGGTGAGGGTGACTTTGAAATCCAAGCAGGGGTAGCCGGCAAGCGGTCCCTTGTCGATGGAGGTCTTGAAGCCCTTGTCGACTGCAGGAATGAATTCCTTGGGAACATTGCCGCCGACAACCTTCGATTCGAAGATGAAGCCGCTGCCGGGTTCGCCGGGCTCGATGGTGTAATCGATCTTCGCAAACTGACCCGAACCACCCGATTGTTTCTTGTGGGTGTAGCTGTCGGAAACCGGCTTGGTGATGGTTTCGCGGTAGGCGACCTGCGGCGCGCCGACATCGACCTCGACCTTGTGGGTGCGCTTGAGGATGTCGATCTTGATGTCGAGGTGAAGCTCGCCCATGCCTTTGAGAATCATCTCGTTGGTTTCCTCGTCGGTTTCGACGCGGAAGGATGGGTCCTCCTGGATCATCTTGCCGATCGCGTTGGCGAGCTTCTCGGCGTTGGCCTTGTCCTTCGGAGCGACGGCGATCGAGATCACCGGATCTGGGAACACCATCGGCTCGAGCGTGGCGGGATTCTTTTCGTCGCAGAGCGTGTGACCGGTCTGGACATTCTTGAGTCCGACGATGGCGACGATGTCACCCGCTTGTGCGGATTCGATTTCGTTGCGGTCATCGGCGTGCATTTCCACCATGCGGCCGACGCGCTCGGTCTTGCCGGTGAAGGAGTTGAGGATCGTGTCGCCCTTCTTGATCGTGCCCGAGTAGATGCGGGTGAAGGTGAGAGCGCCGAACTTGTCGTCCATGATCTTGAACGCCAGCGCGCGCAGCGGCTTGTTCGGATCGCTTTCGGCGAAGCTGCCGGTCTCGTTGCCTTCGGCGTCGACTTCCGGAAGCGGCTTCACTTCGGTGGGCGAGGGGAGGAAATCCACCACCGCGTCGAGCACGAGTTGCAGGCCCTTGTTTTTGAAGGACGATCCGCAGTAGGTCGGGAAGAACGCGAGATCGATCGTGCCCTTGCGGATGCAGCGCTTGATGGTGTCGATGTCGGGCTCAACGCCTTCGAGATATTTCTCCATCACTTCGTCGTCTTGTTCGACGGCGGTCTCGATCATCGCGGCGCGGTATTCCTCGGCCTTTGCCACCATGTCGGCGGGGATGTCGGTGACCTTGAAATTTTCCGGCTGACCCGACTCGTCCCAGATGTGGGCCTTCATTGAAAGCAGGTCGACAACGCCGACGAAGTCACTCTCGGTGCCGATTGGCAGAACCATCACCAGCGGATGAGCGCCGAGGACGGTTTTGACCTGCTTGACGACGCGATAGAAATCGGCGCCGATGCGGTCGAGCTTGTTGACGTAGATGACGCGGGAAACTTTCGAGTCGTTCGCGTAGCGCCAGTTGGTTTCCGACTGGGGCTCAACGCCGCCGGATCCGCAGAAAACGCCGATGCCGCCGTCGAGCACCTTGAGCGAACGGTACACCTCGATGGTGAAGTCCACGTGGCCGGGGGTGTCGATGACGTTGAATTGGTGGCCCTTCCAGAAGCAGGTTGTCGCCGCCGATTGGATGGTGATGCCGCGCTCGGCTTCCTGTTCCATGAAGTCCATGGTGGATGCGCCGTCGTGCACTTCGCCGATTTTGTGAATCTTGCCGGTGAGCTTGAGAATGCGCTCGGTGGTCGTGGTCTTGCCGGCATCGACGTGGGCGAAAATGCCGATGTTGCGGTATTTGGTGAGGTCCTTCATGCCTTGAATGTGCTGTGGGTTGTGTGTCCGAATTGGGTGTGGGGGCGAATTGCTATGCAGGGCGAGGATTTTAGCAATCCCGGAATCGGAGAAATT
>CAYQRP010000249.1:0-2166 GCA_964419815.1 uncultured Luteolibacter sp.
CCGCCGTTTTCATTGAGCATGATCGTATACTGACCTTCGCCGACCCTGAGTCGCCCGAGGTCATTGGTGAGGAGGTGGTTGAGTTGATCGAGCGCGCCGGGGCCGCTGACGAAGACCTGCCCCATGTGCGAAATGTCGAAGATGCCGACCTTTTGGCGTACCGCCAAATGCTCGTCGATGATCGAGCTGTATTGGACGGGCATGTTCCATCCGGCAAAGGGCACCATTCGGGCGCCGAGGGAAAGGTGGGCGGATTCGAGCGGCGAGTGGCGGAGATCGGACATCGGACGGGCCCAGCCTGCGAGCTGGCGCGGGGTCTGTCAATCGGGCATCGGGAGGGGCTAGGGCCCCAAATTGGCTTGATGAGGCCAGATTTTTGAGGCAATTTCCCCCTGCGTCCGGTACTAATTTCCAGCTTCGGGCCTTGTTTGTTTGAATTACCAAAACCCTTCTCGGCAAATTTCGAAATCACTGATCCAATTCTTGGATATCTGACGGATCAAAGGACACATCCCCACCGACAAACCCATACCCTTTTATGTTTTTTGGATTTCGTGCTTCCGTAATGAAAAAGTTGATTCATGCGATTTTGATTTTCCTCGCGTGCAGCATACCACTCCACGCGGCTCTGGGTCCCAAAGTTCAGTTGAAATCCAAGTTGTCGGCTAAACAACGGCTGATTTCTGTGACTGTTCCCAAAGGTTATTCGAATGTCAGCGTGGAGGTTTTCCAAAAGGACACAGGCTGGAAGAGCATCGCATCAACCGATGCGAAAGCCGGTGTGATGAAATTCAAGCTGCCGAAATACGCCAAGAAAGTTCGCGCGGTGGGTCGCAAATGGGTGGAAGATCAGCAGGTCGGGTCACGAAGCAAATTCCCCGCTAAATTCTATAAAGGCAAAAATAGCTTTGGCGCGGTCAGTGGATCGACGGGTGGCGATGTTAGCCTAATGAACGGAAAAGCAGTTCCTGTGGAGACTGCAACTGTCTCAGACGCTCGCGTTTCCTCGACGGGTGCAACCCAATTGCCCGAAGAAGCCGACATTTGGAAAATCGACGGCAGCACGGTTTACTTTTTCAATCAACTTCGTGGATTGCAGGTTCTTGACATGTCGAATCCTGCGGACCCCCGACTCACGGCGAGCCTCAGAATGCCCGAGCTAGGTCAGGATCTTTACGTGATTCGCGAAGCCGATGGCAGCCGTAGGCTGGTCTTGCTGACCCAAGATTGGTCGCCCGAGGGTGGGCAAACGACCCGTATTTCCCTTGTGAAATTCAACGGCACAACGCCGGAAGTGACCCATGAGCAAGAGATTCCGGGTGGGCTTTCAGACAGCCGACTGGTGGGTGACAGGCTGATTTTGGTCACATCGGAGTGGAAAAGCTCGACCGGTTCTTGGGATGGAAACTGGACTTCCGAAAGCCGCATCAGTGAGTGGATTTTGAAACCAAATGAAGCGCCCATGGCCGATGGGGAGACGGTCATTGTTGGGGCCAATCCTCTGATTGCGGCAGGAGCAGACTGGCTTGCGGTGTCCGTGCATCCTGAAGGGGATTGGAACAAGTCCCAAGTGAGTGTCTTTGCGATCAAGCCTACGGGATTGGAGTCCATGGGCGCGCCGATCAAAACCAGTGGAGCAATATCAAGCAAGTTTGCCATTTCCTGGAATGACAATGTTCTCACGACGGTTTCTCAAAAGAATCGTTGGAGGGGTGACACGGTATCCGTGCTGGAAAATTTCAGGGCTTGGGATCCTGATGTGATTCGCCCAATGGTTGTCGAGGGTCGGCTGGGTGTGCTTGAATTGGCAGAAGGCGAAAACCTTTATGCTACTAGGTTCGCTGGCGACAGGGTCTATATCGTGACCTTCCTGCAGACTGATCCTTTGTGGGTGGTGGATCTGAAGGATCCGAAAAATCCCACCGTTTCCGGGCATTTGGAAGTTCCGGGTTTCTCGACCTACCTTCAGCCCGTTGGAAATTATCTTTTCTCGGTCGGTTTGGAATCTGGCACCGTAGCGGCCTCGTTGTTTGATGTTGCCGATCCTGCCAAGCCCGGACTGGTCAAGCGACTCAATCTCGGCAATTCGTACTCCTACAGCGAAGCGGTTTGGGACGAAAAAGCGGTCAAAGTCCTGCCCGATGCAGGTCTGGTGATGATCCCTGT
>CAYQRP010000250.1:0-2159 GCA_964419815.1 uncultured Luteolibacter sp.
AGCGGATTATGTGGCTCTTCCAAGAATTTCCTCGGGTTTGGCATTTCAGACCGCCGATTTGGGAGCATCTGCGAATGAGAGCATGCTCATTTCTTCTCTTCGAGCTTCTTCAAATACTTGTCGGGCTCCTTGTTAAACTTCTTCGGGCAGCTCTTGCAGCAGAGTTTGATCTCCTGGCCTTCGTGTACGAAGACATAGGGCTTGCCCATTTCTCCGAGCTTTTCATCAGAGACGATGCAGGTATCTGGTTTGTAGGGCTTGGCTTCTTCTTTTTTTGTCGTGTCGTCAGCGAATAACGATGGCGAAACAAGCAGTGCGAAGGCGGTGAGGATGGATCTGGTTTTCATGTGTTGAACGATTGGTTCAGCGGGTGAATGTCCGGAAGGAGGTAAAACCCTTGGATTAAATTCATTTTCTCAGCCAAGCCGTAATTTCCGCAACCGCAGGGCGTTTGAAATCACGGAGACCGACGACAGCGACATCGCCGTGCCTGCGAGGATCGGACTGAGTAGGGTGCCAGTGATCGGATAGAGCACTCCGGCGGCAATCGGAATGACTGCTGCGTTGTAGATGAAGACGAAAAACAGGTTCTGGCGGATGTTTCGCATCACGCCCCGGCTACCAGAGAGTCGTGAACTGCTCCAGCGCATCAATTTCGATGGTGGGTATGCCGCACTTATTGTGGTGACCGCCGTTCACTTTTTGGTCCAAGCAAAGTGTAAGGATGTACATCGACATAGGTCTACGAGAGCGGGTTGACAAGAAGCTTTTTAGATGTCGTCAAAGATTAGCGCGTAAGCTCTTAGCAAGCGGTGAGCGCCCGGCGAGAATGGGCCCCGACCAGGCTCGTCGGAGCCGGGCGCGGGTGGAGTGATTGAATCGCCCCAGCGCGTGGTATTACTTCGATCTTTTAAAGCCCCCGATTGAACAGTGGCGCTGTACCAAGATTGCATGGCCGCAAACTCAGCAGGAGTCTTCATGCCTAGACTGCGGTGCGGTCTAACATCATTGTATTTTCTGCGCCAATCACCGATGACCACGCGGGCTTCACTGAGCGTGTAAAACAATTCCCGCGCTAGGCACTCACGTCTGAACTTGTCGTGAAAGCTTTCCACATATCCGTTTTGCCAAGGACTTCCTGGGTCAATGTAGAGTGTCTTGATTTGTTGCTCTGCCAGCCATCGCTGTAGATTTCGAGCCACGAACTCAGGACCGTTGTCCGAACGGATGTAGCCAGGCGCTCCATGCTCGGCGACCAAACGCTGCATCACATCCCTCACTTTGCCCGATCCAATATGACGATCCGCATGCAAGACGAGTACTTCTCTTGTGTATTCATCCACCACGCTTAATACGCGAAATGAGCCTCCTTTAACCGTCACATCGTGAATGAAATCCCAAGTCCAGACGTGGCCACGGTGAGACGCTTTTTGCGGTAGCTTGCCCGTTGATACTCCGCGTCGACTCACCTTTTTGTTTGGTGGCGGCACGGTCAGGCATTCATCACGCCGGACTTTGCGAACTCGTTGATTTGCTACCCGATGCCCGCCTCGACGGACCATCGCAGCTATCTTGTCAGCGCCCAACTCCGGATTCGCCAAGCTCAGGTCCACCACTGCTTGTTCGATCTGCTGTCCTGATAAACGTGGCCACCGCGGACGATATCGGCAGGTTGCGCGGTGCAGCACCAAGAACCGGCATGCCTGACGCTCACTGCAACCCTTGCGAGCCACTGCTTGCGTCGCCAATTCCCGGCGCTGCGCCGCGCTTACAGCTTTTTTTCCAAAGCCTCCTTGAGGATTTTATTCCCCAACATCGCATCGGCATACATCTTTTTGAGCTCGGCGTTCTCCTTCTCCAAAGCTTTCAACCTTTTAGCGTCTGCCTCGTCCATCTGCCCATATTTCTTGCGCCAACGGTGCAATGTTGGCACTGAGATCTGCTTCTGCTGGCAGAACTTTTCCTGACTCAATGGGCTACTTTCGCACTCGCGCAACAATCGGATCACTTCTTCTGGTGTGTGTCTTTTTTGCTTCATGATTTCGGATTCGTTTTAATTCAAATCCTCTCACTCAGCTTGGACCAGTTTTTTAGGCGGCGGTCACAGGCGCATGCGGTCTCAGCGAGACCGCGGCACCCAGCTCTCTAATTCTGATTGT
>CAYQRP010000251.1:0-2156 GCA_964419815.1 uncultured Luteolibacter sp.
GATCGTCGGTCGAGTACTTGCCAAGTCCGCCACCTTCGAAGATCGATTGGGCAAACGAATCGAGCATCGGCATCGAGCGTGGCTGACCCAGCTTGCCGCTGCCGATGCGTGCCAGCAGACGGATTTTCCCCTGTTCAAATTCGCTGCGCTTGAGGTTGATGCGAACCTTGTTCGAGAGCACCAGCTGCGTGATGCCGAGATCAGCGACTTCCGTTTGCGAATCGACATTTCCCGGGGTGCCAAAATCGGCGTAATCGAAAATCCGAATCGCACGCGAGACTGGCGCCTCGACTTCCACGCTTTTGGAGTTGTTGAAAATTTTCGCGAGGTCCTCTTCCGCATTTGACGGCGGCACTTTGGTCGTAAGCACCAGGTGGTGGCCGCTCGACTGCCAGAATTTTCGAAACGCCTCGTGGCAGGCTTCGATACTGATTGCATCAAGCCCGCGTTGGGCGATGGCGAGATCGGTCTCGGGATCGGAAAAGACCGAGTGGTCGTTGATCGTGCGGGCCAGCACCGTAGCGATGCCTTCGGATTTTCGCGAAGCCTTTTGTTTGACCTGCTGTTCATAGCGGTTGAGCAGATTCGATTTCGCTTCGGAGAGTTCGGATTCGGAAAATCCGTGTTCGATCGCGCGGCGGTATTCGCGCTCAAGAACCGGGACAACATCGCGCCAGCGATCGTCGGCGACGGTGATGCCGATGGATCCGAGTTCGATGTGGTTGAAGAGGATTTCGTCCATCACCGATGCTTCGGCGATGGGTGAATTTTTTTCCTTCGAAAGCCGTTCAAGGCGGCGGCCAACGATCGCATGGGCGATATCGAGCGGCATTTTTTCGATGCGGTGTGCGGCGGTGTCGGGCTTGTCCTTGTAATCCCGCACGAGCATGAGCGACACCTCGGTGGCCTCGACTTCCTTGTCGCTGAACACCGAAGTCTTTAGTCCTTCGAAAGGCTTGATGCTTCCAAGCTCGGGTTCGCCGCCGGGGTTTTTCGGGTTTTGCATCGATGAAAATGCCGATTCGATGCGGCTGCGGATCTCTTCGGATTTCACATCGCCAACGACCACAAAGGTCATGCGATTGGGCGTGTAGTAGCGCGTGTAGAGGTCAGTGAAGCTCTCGCGCGGCGCTTTGCGGATGATTTCTTCCTCGCCGATCGGGAAACGCCGCGTGACGAGCGAGTCGGGCAGTACTTTGGAAAACTGCTGTTGCATGAGGCGGTAGCCGACCGAATCCCGGCTCACTTTTTCCGCGAGGATCACGCCGCGTTCCTTGTCGATTTCCGCTGAGTCGAGCAAAGCGCCATCGCCGAAGTCGCGCATCACGGTGAAGGCGAGCTTCATCGTTTCTTCCGACATGTCCGGCAGGTCGAGCATGTAGACCGTTTCGTCGAACGACGTATAGGCATTCGCGTGGGCACCGAAGGCGATGCCAAGGCGTTGCATGCGAGGGATGAGCTCGGCCGCGGTGTGATGTTTGGTGCCGTTGAAAACCATGTGCTCGAGGAAATGCGCGAGCCCGCGTTGGTCTTCGGCTTCCATTAAGGAACCAGCGGCGATATGCAGTCGCAGCGAAATGCGGCCGGGCGGTTCGCTGTTCGGGTAGATGAGGTAACGCATGCCGTTGGGCAGTTGCCCAAAGACCGCCTTGGCATCGGGCGCAATGTCGGAGTTTGCATGGGGCCATGGTTTGGCGGGCGGCACCTCGCCGGCTTTTGTTTCGTAATTAGTCGCAAGATTCTGTTTCGCGCCGCGATTTTCCGTGGCAGTGGGCGATTTTGAATCGGGCCCCGACCGCAGCGAAAGGAACATCGCCATGACGGCAAGAATGAGGACCAGGATCAGCGGAGTGGAGCGTTGCATGGTTGTGTGGGGGGAAAGGTTGTTGGACCCGACGGGGGCTTGGCAACGATCAAAGCGCTAAAAAGTCGACGAATTGTCGGCAATTTCCGCAAATTTGCGCCAAGCGGCCCAATCCGCATCAAACAGGCTTGCATTCCCGACGCCGCAGTGTTGACTTCCCGCCCCGGCCGCAAGGCCAACAACAGTGCGCGCGTGGCGGAATTGGTAGACGCGCTAGATTCAGGTTCTAGTGGGGGCAACCCCGTGAAGGTTCGAGTCCTTTCGCGCGCACCATCTCATTTTCAATGGGTTA
>CAYQRP010000252.1:0-2136 GCA_964419815.1 uncultured Luteolibacter sp.
TCAAGCGTGGTGGAGCAGGATCGAATTGGCGGCGAAGTGGTCGGAGAGAATGTCGGAGACGATCACGATGGGGGTGCCGGTGCGGACGAGGTTTTCCTTGAGGAGGAATTCGGTGACGCGTTGGATCGTTTCCTCGATGTTGGAGGAGAAGGCGAGTTTGATCGGGCGCACGCCGCGGGTGAGGGCCATTTGGCGGCAGACGGAGTCCTTGGGAGTGACGGCGAAGAAGCCGGCGGTGCGCGGACGGATCATCGCGACATGGTTGGCGAGCGCGCCGCGGCGGGTGAGAACTACAAGGCGGGCGTCGGGCAATGAGTCGGCGAGCGTGACGGCGGCGCGTGCGGTTTTTTGGCGTTCGTCGCGCAGCAGCACGCCTTGGCCGAAGCCGTGACCGCCGGAGCGTTCGATGCGGGTGGAAATGCGCACGAGTGCTTCGACGCAGCGCAGCGGATAGCGGCCGACGGAGGTTTCGCCGGAAAGCATGAGCGCGTCAGCTTCCTCGTAAGCGGCGTTCATCACATCGGTGACTTCGGCGCGGGTGGGCGTGGGTTGTTGGATCATCGATTCCAGCAAGTGGGTGGCGACGATCACGCGCGTGCCAAGATCGTGGCAGCGCTTGATGATGCGGCGTTGGAGGATTGGAAGTTCTTCAAATTCCACTTCGGTGCCGAGGTCGCCGCGGGCGATCATGATCACATCGGCTTCGCGAATGATCGCATCGATGTTGCGCACGGCTTCCTGGTCTTCGACCTTGGCGATGATTTGTGCGTCACCTTCGAGCGACTTCATCGTTTCGCGAAGTTCGCGGACATGAGCCGCATCGCGGACGAAAGAGCCGGCGATGTAATCCGCTTCGCATTCCACGGCGAGCGCGAGGTCGCGGTGGTCTTTTTCGGTGAGGGCGGGGAGGTTGAGTCGCACGCCGGGGAGGTTGATGTGGCGGCGCGAGCCCATGGTGCCCTGGGTTTTGACGCTGCAGAGGATGCGGTCCCCCTGCACTTCGTCGATGCGCATCAGCAGCGCGCCGTTGTCGACCACGAGCGTGTTGCCGACCGAAACATCATTCATCAGGCCCTCATAATTGACGGTGGTGGATTTCTCCACCGTGGCCTTGGTGTCTTCCTTGCGGAACTCCACCACATCGCCCTCGGCGAGCTCGAGTGGCTCGGGCAGGTCGCCGGTGCGGATCGATGGGCCTGTGAGGTCGAAGAGCACCGCGACGTTGGCGTTGCGGATTTGTGATTCGCGGCGCACGCGCTTGACCATCTCCGCCGCCCATTCGTGCTTCGCATGGCTCATGTTGAGGCGGAAGACATTGCAGCCCGCATCGATGAGGCTGCCGATCATGAGTTCCGATTCCGTGGCGGGGCCGAGCGTGCAGATGAGTTTCGTTTTGCGGGACATTGCGTGGGGAGTTTGATTTTGGAAAAGCCGCGAGGTGCTTAGTCTTAGAAACGCGAAGATGGTAGCGAATTATCCCTGATCGAGGGTTTTTTCGGTGCTGGCATCGATGATCGCGAAGCGTTCGCGGTTGAGGCTTGGATCGGAGCGGAAAATCAGGCGGCCTGAGTGCGCACGCTCGAGTTCCATGAGCAGCTTGGAGTCTTCGCTCTTGAAGCGGTTGAGAACATCCGAGTTCACCACGATGATGATGTCGCCGACCGTGTCGCGATGTTTTTGGATCACCGTGTTGAGGCGGCGTTGGATTTCCACCGACATGGTCATTGGCGTTTTCACACGGGCGCGGCCCTGGCAGTAGGGGCAGGGCTCGTACATCGAATCGCGGAGAGATTCGTTGAGGCGTTGGCGCGTCATTTCCATCAGGCCGATGGGCGAAATCTGCAGGACCTGGGTTTTGGCTTTGTCCTTTTTGAGGCGGTCTTTGATCGCCTTGTAAACTGCCTGTTGGTCCTTGCGGTGGCGCATGTCGATGAAGTCGATCACCACGAGTCCGCCGATGTTGCGGAGGCGGAGTTGGCGTGCGACTTCGCGCGCGGCTTCGATGTTGGTCTCGAGGATCATCTTGTCGACATCCTTGGCGCCGCGGTTGCGGCCGGTGTTCACATCGACGGAAATGAGCGCTTCGGTTTCATCGATCACCACATAGCCGCCGCAGGGCAGCCAGACTTGGCGTGA
>CAYQRP010000253.1:0-2136 GCA_964419815.1 uncultured Luteolibacter sp.
GATACCTCGGATGCGGCGCAGGTCGAGGGCATCGCGCGAATGCTGGATCGTGAGGGTCATCCCGAATCCACAGCAGATCTCGGCATTGATGATCGCGTGGTCGTTTCCTCGGTTCTGGCGGATCAGCTTGGCTTGCGGGTTGGGGATTCGGTGCGTTTGTATTCGACGCGAAATTTTGAGGAGGTCATGCGCGTGTATCGTGCGACCGAGAAACCGCCATTGCGTGAGGCGTACGCCGACGAGTGGAGTCGTGCATCGGAAATTTTGGAAAAGGGTTGGAGTGCGAAGCAGGGTGCGGAGAGCATTCCGATTGCGCAGTTGGTGGATGCCTATGAGCTGCTGAGCAAGCTCTCGGGTGAGGTCATTCGCGGGCCCGAGCGGGATTTGCTGATGGGCTTGTTGCTGGCGATGGAGGCGGCAGAAAAAGACGAAGCGGCGGGTGTGTATCGGGTGAATGCCGAGACAAGAAAATCCTTGGCTGAAGGTGTCGATGCCCTACGCAAAACGGATGCGGAAAAAATGGACGGCGAGGCACTCAAGGGGCTCAAGAGCATTGTGCTGCCGAAGGAGGTCACGGTTGCAGGCGTGTATCTAGCTTCGCAGATGGCGGTGACGCCGGAGCTTTTTGTGCCCTTGCCGCTAGCGCAGGATCTCGCGGGATTGGGCGAGGGAGTGCAGGGGATTTCCTTGCGGCTCGATGATGCCTACGCAGCCGAGCAAGTGGCTGCCCAATCACGCGATGCGCTGGGGCCGGGCTGGTCATTGCTGACCTGGGGCGCGCAATATCAGACCTTCTTTGCATTGATCAACCAACAGCGCGTGATGATGTATTTCGCATTGTCATTCATCGTATTGGTTTCGGCGTTTTCGATGATGGCGGTGATGTTCACCGTGACGATTCAGAAGCGTCGTGAGATTGGCGTGATGAAGGCTTTGGGTGCTGCGCCGGGACAGATTGTGAGGGTGTTTCTTTATCAGGGCATGATTCTTGGGTTTGTCGGTGCGGTGTTGGGTGTGGTGTTGGGGCGTTTGGTGATTCATTTTCGCGGACCGATCCAAGGGGTGTTTCGTTCGCTTGGATTCGATCCGTTTGCGGCATCATTCACCGGCTTTGGCGTTTTGCCTGCGCATCACAATGTCTCTGAGCAGGTGGTGATCGCCATCATGGCGTTTGTGTTGTGTTCGCTCGCGGCATGGGTGCCCGCGGTTTTTGCGGCTCGCAGCGATGCGGCCAAGTCATTGAGAAATTTGTGAGTTGTGGAAATTTGGATCGTCAAAGACGGGGAGAAGTCGGGTCCGTACCAGGATTATGAGGTGCGGCGGCGGATCAATGCGGGTGAGTGGGATGAGAACACGCCGGCTTGGCACGAAGGCATGAGCGAGTGGGGCGTGCTCGGCGGCATCGAATACTTTCGCCGTGAGTTTCAGAAAGATTCGGATCCACCAAATCCAACTGTGCTAGACGAGTTGGAGGTGGAAAAAAATCCCGAGCAAAACGCTGCCTCAAGCACTGATGGCAAACTGCGTCTTGGTAGGCGTTTTTGGGCGAGATGGTTTGACCTCTACCTGTACGAAGGCCTTTGGTGGCTCGCGATGTGGGGGATGGGAAGGGACATCGGTGCCTTGCTCGACCAGACATGGGTGATGGTTTTTCATTTCCTGCCCTGGTTTGCGTTGGAAGTTGTTTTGTTGCATCGCTTTGGAACCACTCCGGGAAAATGGTTGATGGGTCTGCGTGTGGTGAACCGTGACGGTTCAAAAATGAGCCTTTCCGAATCGATGCGGCGCGCATGGCGGGTTTATTTCATCGGCATCGGCATGGGTTGGGGGTTGCTGGCATTGATTTGTCAATTGATGGCGCTGGTCGGCGTCAAGCGTTTGGGAATGCCGATATGGGATTACGCGGGAGGCCATCAAGTGGTCGCCGAACCCTTGCGGGGAGCGCGTGTCGGGGCCTTTGTCTGCCTGTGGTTTGTGGCGCTGCAGATGCAGATGCTGGTGGTGTCGCCCTATGTCATGGAGCGCGCCGGCAAAATGTTTCCCTCGCTCAAAGAGTCGTACGACAAAAATCCGCCGCGGCACCTGCCCAAGCGTGATTAAACAATCAAGCCACCGATTTTCGGTGGCTTGTGCAAG
>CAYQRP010000254.1:0-2104 GCA_964419815.1 uncultured Luteolibacter sp.
ACGGATGTCCGCGCCGCACCTGGCTGGTTGGCGGCGCGGCGTCCGGGGACTTTCATGGACGGGCGCACGCGATCTCCCGGGACGGAGTATCCGGCGCCTCTTGATACGATGGTCCGCGCGGCTTCCGGCTGGTTGTCCGCGCGGCTGTCGTGGCTTTCCAAATCGCGCGATGTTTCGCGCAAAACTTCGCACATTGAAGTGCGGGCTTCGAGCCTCGTAATGAGCGAAGCAAACGAGCCCAATGATGCGCCTGCCAAAGGCGCTTATCACCTGCCGGTGCTGCCAGCGGAAGTGGCGGAGTGGATGAATGCCAAGGCCGGCGACTTCATCATCGATGCGACACTCGGCGGTGGCGGACACAGCGAAATGTTTCTCAAGGCCGGTGCCGAAGTGCTGGGTGTCGATCGCGACCCCGAGGCCTTGGAACACACGCGCGCGCGACTGGCGGATTACGGTCCGCGCTTTTCGACATGGCAGGGAAATTTTTCCGAGTTGCTTGAAATCCCTGCGATCAAGGCCGGACGCAAGGCCGATGGTTTGCTTTTGGACTTGGGCGTTTCGTCGCGTCAGTTGGATTCCGCAGCGCGCGGTTTTTCATTCATGCGCGAAGGCCCGCTCGACATGCGCATGGGCCCGTCGAGTCCGCGCACAGCGGCCGAACTGGTGAACCAATCGAGCGAGACCGAGCTTGCGCGAATTTTGTTTGAGTTGGGCGAAGAACCCAAAGCGAGGCGCATCGCGGCCGCCCTGGTGAAACAACGCGAAGCAAAACCATTCTCCACCACACTCGAGCTTGCATCGTGCATCGAAGCAGCCGTCGGCCGCCAAGGTCGCATTCACCCCGCGACGCGCGCGTTTCAAGCGATCCGCATGGCGGTCAACGAGGAACTCGAATCGCTCGCCGCCGCACTCGCCGCCGCGCCGCAAGTACTGAAACCCGGCGGCAGACTTTTGGTGATCACCTTTCACAGCCTCGAGGATCGCATGGTGAAACGCTATTTGCGCCACCGCTCGACGCCGATGATCGACGAGCCGGGTTGGCCCGCGCCGCGTCCAAATCCCGACCTTCAATTTGAACTCCTCGCACGCAAGGCGATTGCGCCCGGCGCTGCGGAAATCTCCACCAACCCGCGCTCTCGCAGTTCAAAGCTGCGTGTTGCCCGCCTACTGGAAATCAAGCCATGAACCGTCGCCGCAACGAAACACGCACACCATTCTCGGTCTTTGTCGCCCTGATCCTTGCCGCCGCCACGATGGCTGGGGGCGGGATCATGTACGCACGCTTCAAGAACAGCCAGGTGCAGGCCAACCGCAAGCTCGACGAGATCGAGCGCAGCATCGAGCAATACCGCCTCG
The DNA here is from genome assembly GCA_964419815.1 of uncultured Luteolibacter sp. Classification (GTDB taxonomy): domain Bacteria; phylum Verrucomicrobiota; class Verrucomicrobiia; order Verrucomicrobiales; family Akkermansiaceae; genus Luteolibacter. The sequence continues at coordinate 1,357 of CAYQRP010000254.1, forward strand.
ACATGCGCACGACGCAAATGCGCATGGACGAATTGCTCAACCGCTTTGTGATCCGCAAACAACTGGCCGAAAACGGATCCGAACTCATTGCCATTTCCAGCGCGGTCGTCGAAGAGGTCGAGACCATTCACGCCGATCCGCGCGCCGTCGCGTCCGCCGCACCCTGATTTGTGACTTCCTCTTTCCAAGCCCGTTGCATCACGCTCCTGACGATCCTCGTGATCGGGTTGAGCGTGCTCTCATGGCGGCTGGTGCAGATTCAATTGGTTGACCGCCAGCGCTACGCGGAAAGTTCGCGCAAAGCATTTCACCGGATTGAAAAACTGCCGGCAGCGCGGGGCATGATTGTCGACAGTCGTGAGGAGCCGATCGCGAAAAGCATTCCTGTTTCGACGCTCTTCATCGATCGCAACCATCTGCTTGATCCGAAACAGGCGAGTTACGGCGTTGCTTGCAAGGAGCTGAGCGCGACCGAGGGGTGGGAACTCTTGGATTCAAACACACGCAAACGAAAAGTGGTGAGTCTGCGCGGTGAGATCCTCGAGCGTGATACGAGTGATGAAATCCTAGCCAAGCATTTGGATTATGCCGTGAGCATTTTGGCGAGACCGCTTGGCATGAAGCGCGCGGATTTGATGGACAAAATCAAGAAAGGCAAAGGCAAGTGGTTTCCCTTGGTCAAGGACATGCCCGATGATGTTGCCGAAGGTCTTCGCGAAACCATCGCCCGCAATTTCCTGCAAGGTTT
>CAYQRP010000255.1:0-2104 GCA_964419815.1 uncultured Luteolibacter sp.
TCGGTGACGCGACCTTCGAAGAAGTTGGTTTCCTTCTTGATGTCCATCATCTCGGCAAGCCAAGGGAAAGGATTGGTCGCGGTGGAATTGAGCGGCGCGAGTCCGCATGAAGCAAGACGACGATCGGCGATGTAATCGATGTAGGTTTCGAAGTCGGCCGAGTTGAGTCCGAGTGCCGAAACCGGCAGGCAGTCGCGGATGAATTGTTTCTCAAGCGTGATGCCATCCTTCATCGTATCGCGGAGGTCTTCCTTGAACTCCTCAGTCCAGATGTCGGGGTTCTCGTTGATGAGATCCATGAGCAGATTGCGGAAGACTTCGATGTGGTTCGACTCGTCGCGCAGCGTGTAGCGGAACATCGAACCGATGCCTGGGAATTTGTTCTGACGGTAAAGCGAAAGGATCATGCCGAAGAGACCGTAGAACTGCGTGCCCTCCATCACTTGGCCGAAGAGGAAAATGTTTTTCGCGAGCGCCTGTTTGTTTTCGGTGACGGTGAGGTCGACATCGCGACGCAGCGCGCGCGAATTCGAAACGACAAAGTGGTTCTTCGCCTTGATGGTCGGGATGTCTTCAAACATCGCTTCGCACTCGTGCGGGTTGAGGCCGAGCGAGGAGAGCATGTAGACCAGCGAGTCGGCATGGATGTTTTCCTCATGCGCGTGACGGCCAAGCACCAGCTTGAGCTCGGGCGCGGTCACCACTTCGCGCACCACATGCAGGATGTTGTCGCCGACGATGCCTTCGGCAGCGGAGAAATAACCGATGCCCATTTTGATGATCCAGCGTTCGACATCACTGATCTCGTCGGAGCGCCACTGCTCGACATCCTTTTGCATGGTCACATCCTCCGGCTCCCAGTGGTTGTTCTTCATGGTTTTGTACAGGTCGTACGCCCACTGGTACTTGAGCGGCAAAATGTTGAAGAACATCGTGTCACGGCCATTGATCACGCTCTTGGCGGCAATAGCCTGCTCGGCCTTTTCGCGATCAAGGTGAAAGGTGCGATTACCAAGGGTAACGGTGGTGGTGACGGAGTTGGCGGACATGGTGGTTTGAATTCTCTATTTTTTGGGGGATTGAGGAAATTGCAGGCGATACGAAATCAAATTGAATTATTTGAGGCGTAAAGCGTCTGAAAGCTCATGAAAAATCAGCGCAAGGGTCAATCCAATTTTGCTCATGTGGTATCCACAAATTATTCACAATACTATATCTTGTAGTTTTAAGATTGTATGTATGATGTAAAACAGTCTTATTCCGAGGCTCTTGGAGTGGGATCGGCAGATGGGCCATCCCAGCCCTAGGGGTCGAAAAAAATTTCGTCCTGCCGCCCGAAGCGGGTCTGCGTGAGAAATTTGAAAAAATTCTTAAACATTTCCGAAATTTTGCGCCTTGAGGTCAGCTCGATGCAGAAATTGCGCGGAATTCTGAGGTTAAAAATTTTAAGTGCGGCACGCCTGACCGGCAATTGCGGCTTGGCGTAGGGCGGATCGGGCGTAAAATCGGCGCGTGAGCGAACGATTGAAAATTGATCTGGCGGCCTTGCCGGAAGAGGGAAAAAGCTACGAGGGCGAGCTCGATGCGCAGATTTTTGACCTGCCGGAAGGCGACGCGAAGGCTCTTGGACCCTTGAAATACAGCCTTTGGGCGCAGCGCTTCGGTTCCGAGCTGCTGCTCACGGGACGCCTTGAGGCGCCATTCGAATTCACCTGCGTGCGGACCTTGCACCCTTTTGTTCAAACAATTCGACAGGAAAACGCCGCCATTTCGGTCGAAATCGGCCAAGCTGGCGAAATTGATGCCAGCGAAGCCCTGCGCGAGGAGATCCTGATCCATTTCCCGATCGACCCCCGCTGCGACGAGGGCGATGTGCCCCAGCACTGCGAAATCGATCCTCGATATTTATCAGTGGACAAACCCGCCGATGATGCTGTACCCACTCCGCCCCGCGGTGCGGGAGCCGATCGCTGGTCGGCCCTCGACCAACTCAAGGACCTCAAGGACCAACCCTAACACGAAGCAAGACCATGGCCGTTCCAAAGCGCCGCCAATCCAAAAGCCGTCAGAAAATGCGCCGTGGCGCCAAGCGCTGGCGTGCACC
>CAYQRP010000256.1:0-2098 GCA_964419815.1 uncultured Luteolibacter sp.
CTCGACACAAATCTCTTAATAAATTTATATTCGGCAATCACTACATAATTAATAATTTTTAAATATTATAAAAATGAGCTCACCCGTTACCTCAGAACACAACGAAACATTACTATCTGCAGAAGAACTACGTATTCGACTTAAAGAGTTGATGCCTGGAGAGGAGAATGCGACTTCGTTTTTTTCAACAGAACCAGAACTCAAAAACTTTCGATATGCACCACGTATGATTTACTTTGATCAAATAAGTGTTCTTGATCCAGAACTAGCTAGTCTTTTAAGCCCATTACGCCGTCGGTTGTCGTTGCGTCATGTTATAGAAGCCGATCTTGAATCCATCAAAAATTTAATGGCGGCAAAAGTAGGCGCAGGAAGCTTGAGTAAAAGATATTACGAATTTGGCTGTTTAGAACTCGGAATAGAAACCCTGGATGCACCTCTAGCAGCAATTCTCAACAGAATAAATGGACATTTGAGTTTACCTAACTTAAAGAAAATCGATCCAAAGTCAGCTGAAAAATTACGCGGAATACCTTGGACTCTTCTATTAGGCATAGAAACAATTGATGTTGAGACTGCAACCGCATTGGTAGATCTTCCTAAAAAATCAATGGGGCGCAGCTTGCATCTTCCAAACCTCAAAGGATGCGATGCAGAATCACTCAGAATATTAGCATCGGTATCTCCTGACTATACCAAGAATCCAAGCGCAAAAGCTGATCTTGTTCTTGGATTTGAAGAAATTGACATTGAACAAGCACAAATCATCGCTTCTAGAACAAAAGATGGTTATGATTGTCGAAGTTTGCCTCGCCTGCGCAAGGGTTCAGTAGAATTTTTTACATTGGTTGGAAACTCATGGAGCGGAAGTGATGGATACAGTAGATCGGTCTGCTTTGATTCGCTCGAAAAGCTAAGTGCCGAAGAGGCTGAGGTGCTATTATCTCGTATCAAGGCGAGCCGGTTTTCGCTGAATGGCCTTAAGGGATTAGAGCCGGGCGTGGCCGAGCAATTACTAAAGTATAATGGCGCAACTACAAGTCAGGTATTGGGAGGAACGGCGCATGCTGGTAGCTTATTACTCAATTCGTTGGAGCACATTTCTAAAGAGGATGCAGCGCTGCTTGGGAAGCTTGCTGATGTCGACTATTTATCTTTAGATGGTCTCAATAACATTGATTCTGTGGTGGCGGCAGGATTAGCCAGTTTTTCCGGAGTTCTATCACTTAACGGACTTGAATCTATTTGTGATGATTCCGCGAGGGAGCTCGCAAGCCATGGAGGTGCAACATCAAATAATAATTACTGGCTAGAACTTAATGGACTGACCGAAATATCAGACAAGGCTGCCGAAGAGCTTTCTGCCTATAAAGGCAAATGCCTTAAACTCAATGGGTTAAAAAAATTACCAGCACCTGCAGCCAAATCATTGGCCAAATATCGGGGCAATTTGCAATTAGATGGTTTGTCCATGCTGGATGATGCCACCGCCGAAGAACTTTCCAATCATGAAGGATGGCTCAATCTTTACGGCCTAAGCCAAATTTCTGAAGTTGGCGCCAATTTTCTTTCAAAACATAAAGGACACGTTTCACTTATTCATAATCTATATGAACTAGTTAAAAATAATGACTAATAAATAGCAAAACCTTGGGCTGTAATCTTATGTTCATCCCGTCTGTCTTCGTTGTTTAGCATGCGATTTAGCCAATTTATCTTTGAGTCAGGACTGGGCCTAGCAGGCGTTACCGCTATTAGCCTTTTGAATAAATTGATACCCAAGAGAATTCAAACCAAGTCGTAAATTTATGAAAGATGCCATAAAATACATTGACCTTCGAACAGTACAAAATTTTTTAGCTGATCCCAGCGGAGTCGATCTTTCCACTGCTACAGAAATATCGGAGGACGCCGCCAAATTGCTTTCAAGCTATGATCCACCAAACTCTTATTCTGGACTATTTCTTGATAATATTTCAGAAATTTCAGAATTGTCTTTAACTGAATTGATACATCTCAAAGAAGGCAATCTAAGCCTTGGTTTTACGCAAATAGATGCATCGACAGCGAGAATTTTATCTTTGTATAGGGGGCGACT
>CAYQRP010000257.1:0-2093 GCA_964419815.1 uncultured Luteolibacter sp.
GGGCCTTCGCCGGTGAATTGGCGGAGTTCTTCCTGCATGCGAGTAAGGACGGCTTCGGCGCCGAGAGGGGCGGTGCTGCGGAAGCACTCGGACATGCGGTCCATGCCGAATTCTTCGTCATCGGCGTTGACCGCTTCGCGCACGCCGTCGGTGTAGAAAAGAAGGCAGTCGCCTTGGTGGAGTTCGATTTCCTGATCTTTGGTGACGCGCTCGAAGACATCGCCATCGTCGACGCCGAGGGCGAGGCCGGGCGAGCGCAGGAGCTCGACCTTGCCGGTTTCCTGACGGTAGAGCAGAGCGGGATCGTGTCCGGCGCGGGCGATGACGGCTTTGCCGTTGTCTTGATTCAGAATGCAGTAGGCCATGCTGATGAACATGTCCTCGCGGATGTCGGGGAAGAGTTGGCGGTTAACGACGGCGAGCGCTTCGGCGGGCGATGATTTTTCGCGCGCGACCGAGCGCAGGGCGCTGCGACACATGGCCATGAGCAACCCGGCAGGAACGCCCTTGCCCGAGACATCGGCAATGGCGACGCCGAAGCGGTTTTCATCAAGTTCGAGATAGTCGTAATAATCGCCGCTGATGATGCGTGCCGGGAGGTTGGTGCCGCTGATGCGAAACCCGGCGAGCACCGGGTTTTCTTGGGGCAGCAGCACGCGTTGGACTTCGCGGGCATTTTGCAGTTCGTTTTCCATCGCGCGTTTTTCGTGGGCTTCGCGATGGATGCGGGCGTTGCCGATGGCGAATGAGGATTGCTCGGCGGCCGATCGGAATACCACAAAATCATTGGAGTTGAAGGCGCCGTCCTCATGGCGGCGGGCGACAACGAGTACGCCGAGGTCGCGTCCGGCATGGCGCAGCGGAGCGAGCAGCGCGGTGACGTTGTGGGTGTAGCTCAGAAATGCGTCATGAAATGAAGGATGGCTCTTCACATCATCGACCTTGATGGCTTCGCCCGCGGCGAGGCAGTGGCCGAGGATGCCTTCGTCGGCCGCGACGCGCGAAAGGCGCAAGTGGCTTTCGAGCGCGCGCGGGTCCCGCTCGGCGCGCTTGAGCACCTCGACCGGGACGCCGATGAGCGGCGGGCAATCATCCGAAATGTAGGACGGAATGAGAAATCCGTTGCCGGCACCGAGGAAATAGATCGCGCCGCCGCGGGCTTTCACCACCTTGTCGATGCCATCGACGATGATCCGCGAAAGGACCGAAGGAGACGGCTCGTTTTCGATCGCAAGGCCGAGCTCGTGCAGGAAGGAAAACATCCGCTGCTCTTCGCCTTCGAGCTCGTTGAATTTTTTTCGGATGAGCCGGTTGCGCCGCCGTTGGTTGTGCAGAGCGAAAACAAGGATCAGCACGGCGAGCATGAACACCGCGAGCGCAATCAATGGAGAGAGTTGCAGCCCGGGAATGTTCATGGAGTCCGATTTGGCTGATGATTAGGATTTCGCCTGTCGCTCGGCTTCTGGCGACTTGGCGTCATGGCCCGTTTCCTTTTCCAGCATCGAGACCACGGCGGAAAATGCCTGTTCGTTCTTTTCGTTGAGGGCGGAAAGCTTGCGGTGGGCTTCCAACACATGGAGTCCGCTTGCGAGCGGATCGGTGGCGGCGTTGGCGCCAATCGGCTTGAGCCCGCTGCGAATCGCGTCAAGTCGGTCCTGCCAGACTGGTGCCGACGGGTTGATTTCCATGAGAAAATCCAACCCAAGGTCCTCGAGAGAACGGCGATTGCGTTCGTCGGCACTGGCGATTTGAAGTTTGCCGTCACCGGCGGCAGTGAGCCTAGACGCCATGCCGGCGAGAGTGCCCATGAAGGTCGAGTCCATGCCGGCACACGCACCGAGGTCGACCACAAGATTTTTCTCACCCGCACCGATTCTCTCTTCGGCATACGCCTTCATCATCGGGCTGCTGCGAAAAGAACCTTTTCCATCGCAACGGATCCAACTGAAACCATCAAAGACTCCAACGGTAATGGAATGATCGGCAGGCACAAGAGCGTGGGTGCATGGTTCATGCATCCGACGCATGAAAGTAAAATCGCCCGTGCCAAAGGTCAATCATGCATCTTGAAAATCGCGCGGGATCGGCAAACC
>CAYQRP010000258.1:0-2092 GCA_964419815.1 uncultured Luteolibacter sp.
GCGCGTGACCTTGCCGGACGCGACAACCATGTGGTCGCTGTCGCCGGCGACGCAGCTTTCACTTGCGGACCCACACTCGAAGCGCTCAACAACATCGCCGAGACGACCCGCAGGTTCATCGTGGTGCTCAACGACAACGAGTGGTCGATCGATAAAAATGTCGGTGCCATCGCGCGTTACTTCAATGCGCTGCAAACCCACCACACCTACGCCTCAGTACGCGCCAAGGCCGCGGAGTTTGTTGAAAAAATCGCGGGCAAGGCCGCCCGCAGCATCGCCCACCGCATGGAAGAGGGCGCAAAAAATCTGCTGTTTCCCAATGTGCTCTTCGAAAAATTCGGACTGCGCTACTTCGGTCCGATCGATGGTCACGACATCCCATTGCTGATCCGTACCTTCGAGCACCTCAAGACACTCAACGAGCCGGTCGTCCTTCACATCATCACCGAAAAAGGCCGCGGCTATCAACCCGCACTCGACAACCCGGGGAAATTCCACGGCCTCGGCACCTATCAAATCGACGATGGCTCCACTGCCGCCGTCAACACGCCCACCTGCTCGGATCTCTTCGGCCGCACGGTCACCGACCTCGCAAAAAATGATCCAAAGCTCGTCGCCATCACCGCGGCGATGCCCGGCGGCACGAAGCTCGAGATCTTCAAAAAGGAAATTCCCGAACGCTACTACGATGTCGGCATCGCGGAGGAACATGCCGCACTGTTCGCCTGCGGTTTGGCCACCGAAGGCTTCCGCCCCTTCCTCGCGATCTACTCGACCTTCATGCAGCGCGCCTACGACATGATCATCCACGACATCGCGCTGCAAAATCTGCCCGTGCGTCTCTGCATGGATCGCGGCGGCCTCTCAGGCGATGACGGCCCGACGCACCATGGCCTCTTCGACATCGGCTACCTGCGCCACATCCCCGGCCTCGTGCACATGCAGCCGAAGGATGAAAACGAATTTGTCGACATGCTCCACACGATGGCGGCATACGACGCCGGCCCGTCAGCCATCCGCTACCCGCGCGGGCCGATCCGCGGCACTGCCGTGAAGGATCAGCGCCAGCTGCTCGAGATAGGCAAGGCCGAGGTCGTCGCCGATGGTGCGGACGTCGCACTCATCGGACTCGGCACAATGTTTGAAATGGCCGAACGCACAAAGGAAATGCTCGAGGCCCAAGGGCTTTCGGTCGCATTGATCAATCCGCGTTTCATCAAACCGCTCGATACCGAAGTGCTCGAAACCTACGCACGCAAGTGCCGCGTGATCTGCACTTTCGAGGACCATGTGATGCTTCACGGTTTCGGCGCCGCGGTGATCGATCACCTCCATAGCGCCGGCATCCACACGCCCGTCGAGCGCATCGCGTGGCCCGATGAATTCATCGAACACGGCAAGCCCGAAACACTTCGCGAACTCCACGGGCTCAGCGCCGAAGTCGCGGTCAGCAAGGTGCTTGCACGCCTCGCCTAAAACAAAAACTCCAAGCGCAAGCCATGTCCGCCAAAGCCACATGGAAAGTCAGCGCGGCGGTCATGGCCAGCCGCGTGCTCGGGCTGCTGCGTGAAATGATGTTTGCCGGCCTCTTTGGCGGCAGCCGCTGGATGGACTGCTTTTACCTGGCCTTCAAAGTTCCCAATCTCCTGCGCGATCTGTTTGCCGAAGGCGCGCTGTCGCAGGCATTCGTCACAACTTTTTCCAAGAAGCTCAAATCCGACGGCGAGGCATCCGCATGGGAACTCGCCAACAAAGTGATGACGCTTGCCGCGGTCGCCATGGGCTTGATCACGCTCATCGGCGTTGCCGCCGCACCATGGATCGTCGAGTTTCTCACCTCGCTCTCCCGCTCGGGCTCGACCGCACGCAATTACAACCCGGAGGAAATCGCGCTCACCGTGACAATGGTCCGCGTGATGTATCCCTTCATCCTTTTGGTCTCACTCGCCGCTCTGGTGATGGGCATGCTCAACGCGCGCAATGTCTTTGGCATGCCCGCTCTGTCGTCGTGTTTTTTCAACCTCGGTTCGATGATCGGTGGCGCGGCGATCGGCTGGTGGATGGATCCGACATGGGGAAAACAAAGCCTCGT
>CAYQRP010000259.1:0-2090 GCA_964419815.1 uncultured Luteolibacter sp.
TTGTGTTCGCGGTAGTGCATGGCTTTCGAGCCGGCGGCGGGGCTGGAGGCGGATTCGCGTCCGGCATAGACCAGGTTGATGCCGAGCGTGTGTTCCATGCGCGGGCGGATGAAGAACCACGCGCCCATGTTCACTGGCTCTTCCTGGCACCAGACAAACTTCGACGCGTTTTGGTATTGGCCGGTCATCGCCTTGATCATGTCGCGATGGAAGGGATAAAGCTGTTCGACGCGCAGAATGGCCGTGTCCTCGGCGCCGCGTTCCTCGCGTTGCGCGGCGAGGTCGTAGAAAACTTTTCCCGTGCAGAAAATCACGCGCTTGATCGAGCCCGGGTCCTTGATCGGTTTCGGGTCGGGCAGAATTTCCTGGAAACAGGAACCTTCGAGGAAATCGCTTTCGGGCGAGACCGCCTCGGGTCGGCCGAGCAGGCTCTTGGGAGTCATCAGGACCAGCGGCTTGCGGAAGTTCCGATGTTTTTGGCGGCGCAGCGCGTGGAAATACTGCGCGGGGGTCGTGAGGTTTCCGATGATCATGTTTTTCTCCGCGCAGAGTTGCAGGAAGCGTTCCAAGCGTGCGCTCGAATGCTCGGGTCCCATGCCTTCGTAGCCGTGGGGCAGCAGCATCACAAGATCGGTGGGGGTTTGCCACTTTGATTCGGCGGAGGAAATGAATTGATCGATGATCACCTGCGCGCCGTTGGAAAAATCGCCGAACTGCGCTTCCCAAAGCGTGAGCATTTTCGGGTAGGACAGCGAGTAGCCGTAATCGAAGCCGAGCACGGCGAATTCCGAAAGCAGCGAGTTGTGAACGCAGAATTTGCCTTGGTCCGGCGCGAGGTGATCGAGAGGAATGTAGCGCTCTGAGGTTTCGTAATCGTGAAGCACGGCATGGCGCTGCGAAAAGGTGCCGCGGCCGCAGTCCTGACCCGAGAGACGCACGGGCGTGCCCTCCATGAGGAGTGATCCGAAAGCGAGCGATTCGGCGAAGGCCCAGTCGATGGGTCCGCCTTTTTCCAAGGCTTCCACACGACGCGGGATGAAGCGTTTTTCGAGCGTCGGGTTGAGATGAAATTCGCGCGGGACGCTGGTGATCACGCGGCCGATGTGTTGGTAGCGATCGCGATCGATACCGGTAGCGATTGGTGCGTGCGAGTACTTCGGTTGCACCACGCCGGTGGATCCGCTGAAGGCGGTGCGTTCGCCGGTTTCGCTGAGCGCGAGCATTTTTTGGTAACCTTCCTCAAGGTGATCCCAGATCGATTTTTCGATCGATTCCAGTTCCGCCTGAGTCACGGCACCGTGGGCGAGCGATTCGTTTTTGATGATGCTGCCGAAGGTCGGCCGCGCGGCGATGTTTTTGGCGATGAGCGGTTGTGTGAAAGCTGCCTGATCGGTTTCGTTGTGGCCTTGGCGGCGATAGCAGTACATGTCGATGACGATGTCGCGACCAAACTTTTGACGAAACTCGATGGCGAAAAGTGCGGCCCAGTAGAGTTCCATCGGGTCCTCGCCATTGATGTGGAGCACGGGGGCTTCGATCATCTTGGCGACATCGGTCGCGTAGGCCGAGGAGCGCGCGTCGGCGGGCACGGTGGTGAAACCGATCTGGTTGTTGATGATGATGTGGATGGTGCCGCCGGTGCGGTATCCAGGGAGTTGGGAGAGATTGAGAACTTCCGCGACCGAGCCTTGACCGGCGAAGGCCGCATCACCGTGGAGCAGGATGGGCAGCACTTGGCCGCGATCGATTTCGGGTCCGCCTTCGCTGAGCACTCGTTGGCGGGCGCGGGCCTTGCCTTCGACCACCGAGTTGACTGCTTCGAGGTGGCTCGGGTTGGCGGCGAGGCTGACGCGAACTTTACCGTCTGGAAATTCGCGGATGCTTTCGTAGCCGAGGTGGTATTTCACATCACCATCGCCGGCGACGAGGTCCGGCTCATAGTTGGGAGTGAATTCGTAGAGCAGCGTGGTGATCGACTTACGAACGAAGTTGGCGAGCACATTGAGGCGGCCGCGGTGGGACATGCCCATTTCGATTTCGCGCACGCCATTCGACGGGCAGGCTTCGAGAATCGCATTGAGTAGGATCAT
>CAYQRP010000260.1:0-2083 GCA_964419815.1 uncultured Luteolibacter sp.
CCGAGTTCCTTGTGCGCGTTTTCGCGGCCTTTGAACTGCAGCACGAAGCGGCACTTGTGATTGGTGTCGAGGAAACCCTCCGCACGACCAAGCTTGATGTTGTAATCGTGCTGACCCGTGCCGACGCGGAATTTCACTTCCTTCATGCGCGTCGCGCTCTTCGACTTTTGCTTTTTCAGCTTGGCCTGCTCGTACTTGAACTTGCCGTAGTCGATGATCTTGCACACCGGCGGATCAACCTGCCCGGCGATCTCCACAAGATCGAGCCCGAGCGACTGAGCCTTGGCGAGCGCCTCACGGGAGCTCATGACTCCAAGCTGTTGTCCGTCCGCCATGATGACGCGGACTTTGGGGGCGCGAATACGGTCGTTGATCCGCGTCATGTCGCGGAAACGACCCCGGTTTTGGTCTCTTTGTGGCTTAGCGATGGCTTTGTCCTCCGATGGGTGGATGCGACGCCCGACTCTGAACGCGGGCAGAGCCGCGGCAAATTCGGACGAAGAGTGTCGTGAAACGATGAGCCGACTGCGAAATCATGAAATGCGGGCAGCGGATGAAATGCGGTCTAAGGGACCGAGGGTGGGCATCGTGAGGTATCGTTTCAAGGAAATCATGAGGCAGCCCGAGGGCTTGCAAAAGTTCACCGTGTAGTGGTGATGGCCATGGGATAGTCGATCCAAGGACTGCGGGCAAGACTCTTTTTCGGCCATGTTTCGCAATCCGACGGAGCCATTCGATTGCCCGCCCATCAGTTTGTCACGCGCATGGGCATGAGCACGTAAAGGAAGGTTCCCTCGATGCGCAGAACTCCGGGGCTCATTTCGTCGATGAGGTCGAGGTATACATGCTCGCTGTCGAGAGCGCGCAGCGGGGCCTGCAGAAACTCGGGGTTGAAAGCGATCTGCATCGGCGGGCCTTGGTAGATGACATCCATCGACTCCTGAGCCTCGCCGACATCGGGGGAGTTGGCGGTCACTTCGATGCGGTTTTCGCTGAAAACAAGTTTCACCGAATTGGCCTTGTCCGACGAAAGCAGCGAAACACGACGAACGGTTTCCAAGAGCGCCTCGCGCGAGATGACCACACGCTCGTTGCTGTCGCCGGGAATAACTTGGCGGTAGTTCGGGTAGTTGCCGTCGATGAGTTTGCTGCAAAGCAGGGTGTCACCGATCACAAAGGAAATTTGGTTGTCGTTGAGCTTGAGGATCAGCTCGCCGCTCTCGCCAAGAAGGCGCTGCAGCTCTTGGACCGCCTTCGACGGGATGATCACATCCGTTTCGTGCGAGGCAGGGAACTCAAGGTCGGAATCAACCATCGCAAGACGGCGTCCATCAGTCGCCACCAAGGTCATCTTGCCATCACGAAACGAGGTGAAAATGCCGTTGAGAACATAGCGGGTCTCGTCGGTCGAAATCGCGTAAGAGGTTTTTTTCAAACCATCGCGCAGAACGCTTTGCGGAATGCGAAATTCTTTGGCGGCCGAGAAATCCGGCAAGGGAGGGAACTCGCTCTCGCCGAGACCGATGATCTTGAAAAACGACGGACCGCTGCGAATCGACGCGTGGTTTTTTGAATCCACCGAGACCTCCACTTCGCTCGCAGGCAATTCGCGCACGATGCTCACCAGCCGCTTGGCCGGCAGAGTGGTGGCGCCTTCCTTGTCGATCTCGGCCTCCACCGATCCGGTGATCCCCACATCGAGGTCGGTCGTGGTGAACTGCAGGCGTCCGTCGCGGGCGACGAGCAGAACATTGGAAAGGATCGGCAGCGTGGTGCGCGAGCTGACGACGTGCTGGACTTTTTGCAGACCTTCGAGAAACGCTTCCTTGGAAATGCGGAATTTCATGTATGGGAACCAGGGTGGTTGACCACAGGAGTTTCCGTTTTCGCCGGACCTTGGCAAGCCTATCTGTGCATTTGGCGGAAGAATCTCTGGCGACTGCCGCGATCAGCGCTTGAGCCGCGATTCCAGACGCTCGACGAGCTCACGAATGCCGGGCTCGGCATCGACTCTTTCGACGACTTTTTTGCAGGCATGGATCACCGTCCCGTGGTCCCGTCCACCGAACGCTTCGCCAATCTC
>CAYQRP010000261.1:0-2080 GCA_964419815.1 uncultured Luteolibacter sp.
CTTTCGATGCCCCACACCTCTGCTGATCCGCCATTGAGGCTGGGCGTGGATCCTGCGCCGCCAGGAATTTCCGGAGCAATGAGCTGATCGAAGTCGGTGACGAAGGCGACGAGTTCGGTTTTCAACGCCTCTTCTTGGTGGCGGAGGCCAAGCTCGAAACCGAGGCTTTCCTCGCTGTCTGTTCCGCTGACATAGCCCGAAGGATTCGCAGGCGATGCCCCTTGGTAGACGCCACCGAATGCTGAATTCTGATCGTCAAAATCATAGGTCGCACCGAGTCCGCCCATGATGAGATTTTCGTCGACCGAGCCGGAGCTCTCGGGCTTGCCCGGTGCATGGGCCTCGAGCTCCAACCACTCATAGCGCAGACCCGGGCGCAGGGTGAGCTTGCCGATTTTCATCGAGTCCTCGAGGTAGGCCGCCGTGGCAAATGCCTCCTGACGAGTGATCGGAGTCGCAGCAGTTCGATTGTCGAAATCAAAGCCACCCGCGCTGTTCGATGCATAGTTGGTCTTGGCATCAGTGCCGTCTTGCTGGTCGTAATGAAGTCGCAAGCCAAGGGCGAGGTCGTGTTCGACGGATCCGGTTTGAAATTGGTGGTTCACCTGATTCTGCCAGCCGTAGGATTCGTGATCGCGGAATGCATCGGTCGAAGTGATGGTGCCCGCGTCAAGGCCTTTGAGCAGATTGATGCCGCTGTCGGTGAGCATCGCTTCGGCGACATTGGTGATGCTAGAACCCGGAATTTTAACCGACGAAAGCTTGTCCCAATTTCTCCGAAAAGTGTTGAGATACACCGTGCTTTCAAGACGAAGTACATCGCTCGGCTCCGCGGTCCATTTCAGATAGGTGCGCCATTGCTCGGAATTGAATTCGTCGTTGAGTGTTGAGGCATAACGCCGATCGGGATTTTGATCGAAATCAGCATCAGCAAGACCGGTGTAGGTTTCGTTGGCGTCGAAGTCGGAAAAGCCGACCTTGAACTCAAGCCGTTGATTGAGCGCGGTGCTTGGCTCCCAAAACATTTTGAGCATCGGCTCAAGCAAATCGTAGCCGGTGTTTTTTGATGATCCGTCAATCTCCCGATAGCCATCGGAATGCTCGCCGTGCATTTCCAAAAGCCAACCGATTTTGCCAGCGGCGGTTTCCTGCTCGTCGCCATGCCATGCGTGTTCGAAAAGCGTGTTGTGACTGCCGTAAGTCGTCCGATTGTAAAACTTCGGCCCGTCCACTTCAGGGAATTCGGTGGAGCGATAATTGACGACTCCGCCCGTGGTTTGCGGACCGTATTTCACCTGACTCGAGCCTTTCAGAAATTCGATCCCCGCCATGCGGCCTGCCTTGGGCGCGTAGTAGGCATTCGGTGCGGAGTAGGGCGCGGGTGCGGTTAGGATCCCATCCTCCATCATCGTCACTTTCGTGCTGCGATTGCCATCCACTCCGCGCAGCGAAATGTTCGGAAAATTTCCTGACCCGTCCTCGTCGCGCACATAGACTCCCGGAACGCGCGCCGCGATTTGCGCGATGTTGGTGTATCCCCGTTCACGAAATTCCTCGGCCGCCGCGTAGGCCGCCGAACCCGGCAGTTCGAACACCGCCTCCCGACTGCCGACCACCGTCAGCGGCTGCAAGGTCTCGGCATCATCCTGCGCGGTGCAAAGATTTGTAGCGGAAATCGCCAGCGCACACGAGAGGGCGACGGGCGGCAGGGCAGGATTCATTTTCATGGGAAAAGGCAAACTATTGTTATTGAGACGCATTCGCAATTAGCGGCGCGGCGGCAGGAAAACAGGGCCCTTGGGTAGGGTCAACGAAAAATTTCCCTCTTTCCCGAAGTTTTGGCCCTCGTGCAAACGGGCAACGATCGGCAATGGACCTCTTGCCCGCGATGGGCCATACCGCGCCCCGCGCATGTCCACTTTGCTATCCGCCAACGAGATTCGGCTGACCTATGGGTATCAGACCTTGCTTGATGGCGTGACGCTTGCCGTCGCCGCCGGCGAAAAGGTCGGCATGGTGGGGCGCAACGGATGCGGCAAAACTTCGTTGCTGAAAATTCTCACGGGGCAAAACAAGGCCG
>CAYQRP010000262.1:0-2059 GCA_964419815.1 uncultured Luteolibacter sp.
TGTCAATCATGCGGCTGCAAAAATCGGCACCAGCCTCGAAGTGGTCGTGGTCAGCAAACTTCAAAGCGCTGCAGGCTTGATGGTTTTTGCCGAACCTTATGTGAACCGATGATCGGGCCTACGCGTTCAGCGCTTGGCCGCGTTCTGTTTGCGAAAAAGTGGAACCAGATTCTCATCCATCCAGCCGAAAGCCGATTCGAGACCGCCTTCGAGATAAAGATTGCCGATCGATGCCTCGACGCGTGTGGGGTTTCCAAAAGCCGAAAGGAAATCGTTGGAGGTCATGCGCGTGAACCACTCGCCATCCATGCTGCTGCGCTCGCGAAGAACGAATTGCCTCGCATACAGCGCAAGCACCGCGTCTCCC
The DNA here is from genome assembly GCA_964419815.1 of uncultured Luteolibacter sp. GTDB lineage: Bacteria > Verrucomicrobiota > Verrucomicrobiia > Verrucomicrobiales > Akkermansiaceae > Luteolibacter. The sequence goes on from CAYQRP010000262.1 coordinate 368, forward strand.
ACCCATGCGGCTTCCCTCTCTTCTCGCACCTGATCAGCTTTGCGGCTCACCGCGCCATCATGCACCTCATGGAGCTGGGCGCAAAACTTTTTGCAGTCGCTCATGCTGGATCCGATCCCTCAAACGCGATTCCGATGCCTCGTCCCAGTATCCCGGCTGCAATTCCAAAAAAACCGACGCATAAGGCATCGCACTCCGAGTCCGGATCACCAAGACGTCAAAACTGCGGGCCGTGTCTTCGAGCAGCGTCATCAAGGATTGTTGCTCCAGCTCCGCGGCCTCATGTCCGTGAAGCGCTCCATTGATCCGCTTGCGCATGTCATCAATGCCCGGCGCAAAATCGTTCTCGATCGAACGCAGCTCACGCGTCAAATACACCCGCGGCCGCAAGTTTTCCGTCCGCTCAAGCGCGCGCAGCACATAGTCGAGCGCCTCGGGAATTTCCACATCGGCCACAACCTGACGCAACCCTGCACGGTGCTGCGCGGGATACGACGCCTCGGCAATGACGATCCAGTTGCGATAGCCAAGCTGTGCAGCCTGACGATCCACCGCAGCCTGCCACGAGTTTCGGGAACCGAAATCGGCACACCCCACAGACATCAACACGATGCCTGATGAAATCATCCGAAACAGCCCGCGCATGGTCGTGTGATAAGGCCAAGACCTTGTCATGTCAATCCGCGCGCCCACGACCATCACGCACAAAAAAGCCCGATCCCATGCTACAGGATCGGGCTTTGATGAATTTCACGGAATCTTACTTCGAGCTCGAAGTGTAGCTCGCCTGGCTTGCGCCCTTCTTGATCTTGCTTTGCTTGATCCAGCTCATCGTCGAGCGAAGCTTGGCGCCGACCTTCTCGATCGGATGGGCAGCCTCCTTCTTGCGGATGGCATTGAATTTCTTGCAGCCGCTTTCGTATTCGGCGATCCACTCTTTGGCAAACTTGCCGGATTCGATTTCCTTAAGCTGCTTCTTCATGCGCTTTTTGACCGAGGAATCGATGATCTTCGGACCGACGCTCACATCGCCCCATTCGGCGGTTTCGGAAATCGAGAAACGCATGCCTGCGATGCCTTGCTCGTTCATGAGGTCGACGATGAGCTTGAGCTCGTGCAAGCACTCGAAATAGGCCATTTCTGGCTGATAACCGGCTTCGACGAGAACTTCGAATCCGGCCTTCACGAGTGCCGAAGCGCCGCCGCAAAGCACCACTTGTTCGCCGAAAAGGTCAGTGACGGTCTCTTCGCGGAAGTTGGTCTCAAACACACCGGCGCGAGCGCAGCCCACACCACCGGCCCATGCCAACGCGGTCTGCTTGGCCTTGCCGGAAACATTCTGATGAATGGCAATCAAACCGGGAACACCCTTGCCCGCGACAAACTGCGAACGAACGGTGTGGCCAGGGCCCTTGGGAGCGACGAGAATGACGTCCACAAACTTCGGAAGTTTGATCGTCTTGAAGTGCACTGCGAAGCCGTGCGAAAAAAGCAGCGTTTTGCCCTTGGTGAGGTTCGGTGCGATGTCTTTTTCATACACCGAAGGAATGACGGTGTCGGGAGTCGCGACAAAAATCACATCGGCGGCTTTCACGGCATCGGCCGTGTCCATGACTTTGAATCCGAGCTTCTTGGCGACCTCGCGGGACTTCGACTTCTTGTAAAGGCCGATGATGACATTGAGCCCGCTGT
>CAYQRP010000263.1:0-2059 GCA_964419815.1 uncultured Luteolibacter sp.
CCACCGCTCCGAGGCGGTTGTTGAGATTTAGTCCGGAAAGATCGAGCGAGCTGGATCCGGTGCTGGTGAAAGTGTGAAGCGTGTAGCCCGCAGCCGAGTTGGTGCCGGTCGTAACGGTTCCGCCGGTTCCGGCAGAATCACCCTTGTAGCGGACAATGACGATGCCGGAGCCACCTGCGCCGCCGACGCCGTCGTTGCCGACACCACCGCCGCCGCCACCGCGGCCATTGGTCCCCGCGCCTCCGTTGCCTGTTCGTGTGGCATTTCCTCCACCACCCAAGCCGCCTTGACCTTGAGTGTCGCCGTTACTCGCGATTCCAGCGCCGCCACCACCGCCGGCGTAATAAACACTTTCCCCTGTGATGGTCGAAGTTTTACCGACACCACCATCGCCACCATTTTCTAGTGTGTCTCCGGCCTGTCCAGCGCCTCCAGCACCACCGCCACCGCCACCAGACGCTTGCCCCATGACGTTTTCTGACTGAGCCTTGCCTCCAGCAAATCCTTGACCGCTTGTTGCGGTACCACCAGCTGTGTTTTGTCGTCCACCGCCACCACCGCCGGATCCTCCCGAGTTGCCTGTGAGTCCATAGCCGCCACCACCGCCACCGCCGTTTGCGGTCAATGTTGAAAAAGTCGTATTCTCACCATTTTGGCCACGCGCAACGCCTCTCACAAGGTTCGTACCACCTGCGCCAACAGAAATGGCATAGGATTCGTTCGCAAGAGAAATGGTTCCTTCTAAAAAGCCACCCGCGCCACCGCCGCCGGTGCCATCCACGCCATCAGCCGTGCTCGCCGTTGTTCCGCCCGCACCACCTCCGCCAATCAGCAAGTATTCCACTTCAAACCCAAGCCCGAGGCTCAATCCGCCTGTAGTGGAGCGCGCGACGTTGAACGTTTCGCTGCCCGATGCTCCGTTAAGCGTGATCGCAGTTTGCGCGGGTGCAATGGAGGATAGCGCGAGAAATGTGAGGATGGATTTGGAATGTCTCATGACCAAGGCGAAGTGTCCTTTTGATTGAGTCTCTAGAAAGCGATTTTCCACGGCATTTGCGAGACGCTGTGATGCGCGCTGAATGTGACCTCATGCGCACACGCGTCAATAGCTTTCAGTGAATTTCGCCAATTGGATCCATGCCGACGGGGCAAGTGAAAATAGCCTAAAAGAGTTCGTTTCTCCAGATAGGATGACACTCGGATGAAGACGCTTGTTGGAATCATGAGTCAAACGTTCGAAAAGAGCATTTGGAGAGCTTCGATGCTCTTCAACCTTCCGCTAACGCCTCTAAGAACGCTTGCGACGCAGCAAACCGATTGCGCTGAGTGCGGCGAGTACGGCCGTTGAAGGTTCAGGGATCGGGGCGTAGTTAAGATAGATGCCGTCGTCGCCTTCATGGAGATGCTAGGAATTTGCTTTTTCACCTGAGACGGAGATTACACTTGAGAGCCTGTCTGAGAATGGGGAAAGGGGAGATTTTCGGTAAAAGCTGAAATTAGAGGGGGCGAAGACGCTTATTTCCGATCATTTGGTCACGGTTTGGAAACTTAAGGACACAGATCCCCCGCCCAGCTGTGGGGGCTATTGTTGTGGGCCTCCTGCTTATCAGGTGTATTCGAGAACCAAGATGCGCTCGTCGTCCAAATGGATTTGAGGTGATTTCCATTTCGGCGTTTGGTCAAAGTCACCAGGATCGGGATTCGATCAATTCTTTGAACGGTTGAACCAGTCGAGATCGGGTTCGACTTTCACCTCCGTTCGTTGGCATGCGGATTGTACGAGATCAATCGCATTCGATTCCGTTCAGGATCACCCACCGCTTCTTGCGGTCATAGCTATGAGTGTTTTCCCACTGTCCTACCTTGGGCATGATGGAGAACCATTTTACAGCCCACTCTTCAGTCGTCAGCTCCCGATAGTGCTAGAAGATGATCGACGGCGAGTTGCCCGCTTCAAGAGCCACCTGGTCGGCACTCTTCACCAGTGTCGCTCAAGCCCCGAGATCCGGATCATAGTCCTTCGGCGCGCGCACGATTTTCTCGACCGGATGTTTGGTCA
>CAYQRP010000264.1:0-2058 GCA_964419815.1 uncultured Luteolibacter sp.
GCGGCCTCGCCATGAATCGACTCGGCGATCCGATCATGGAGGTCCTGCGGCAGTTGCCAGCGCAACTCCCCTGCCTCTTTCAACACATCGTCCTTGCTCTTCATGAAAAATTTTTTGTCTCAAACCTGTGGCATCGTCCTTTCCTCGACCAGATTTCCAATCTCGCCCGATTGCACGGCATCGATGATCTCACGGTCACCTTCAAGCAAGCGCAAGGCCACCCAACGCGGCTGAGGCAAGCCCGGAAACACCTCAAGCAGGTCGGCCTCAACCTTGTCCAAAGCCTGAGTGAGCCCGCGCACATCGAGCGGCAACTTGCGCGGCGACGGATCATCCGTACGCGCCGCCATCAACGAAATCTCCTTGAGCAAATCCGCAATCCCCTCGCCCGACCGCGCCGCACACGGCACCACTGGTACGCCGAGATCCCGTGCGAGATTTCGCGTGTCGATCTCAATCCCGTGCGCGCGCGCCTCATCCATGAGGTTCAAGCAAAGCACCGCACGCCGCGTGATTTGCAAGACCTGCAACACGAGGTTGAGGTTGCGCTCCATGCATGAGGCATCGACGACCATCACCGTCACATCGGGCCTACCAAACAACAAAAACGACCTCGCAACTTCTTCATCCGGCGAGGCGGACAACAAGGAATAGGTCCCAGGCAGATCGATCATCCGGTATTTTTTTCCTTCGTACGAAAATCCACCTTCCGCACGACCCACGGTCTTGCCCGGCCAATTTCCCGTGTGCATTCGCAAACCAGTGAGCGCATTGAAAACCGTGGTCTTGCCAGTGTTGGGATTGCCCGCAAGCGCGACGACGAAATCGCTGTCATCCACGCGCAGACCAAGCTTTTGCAAGCGACCCTGACGCGATGGACAGGTCACGCACGCTTCGCCAGGTTGATGTTCGGAAATTGGCTTCATGCTTTTTGCGATGATGGAACTTCCGCCGGCCTGAGGATCAAAATCCGTTTCGCCTGCGACTCGCGCAATCCGATCATCGCGCCGCGGATCGCATAGCTTTTCGGACTGCCAAACGGACTCGAAAATTCGCAGCGGATCTTGGTTCCGGGCACCACGCCGAGGTCGAGGAGTCGCGTCCGCTCGGGCCCGACGCAGCTTGGTGCCAATCCATGCACGACTGCCGACTCGCCGACACAAAGATCCGACAATCGCCCCAGCCCCTCGGGCAGTTCATCTCCCACATCGATGCCGATCAAATGAATCAATCCCGCCACCGCGGCCGCAATCACCACCTCTCGACCCTCGACCTTTGCCGATACGGATCCATCGGCCAAATGCGCGATCGCATCCATCCGCGTTCCGGGTGCCAAACCCAAAGCACCCGCCGTGCGAAACAATGCCTCGGGCTCATCTTCGATGTGCGCGATGCGCGCCGGCACGCCATCCGCCCACGCGGCAAGCGAGGGCAAAGGTCGCTTTGGCATGACACCCTCGCGCGTCGGAATCGGATCGCCGTGCGGATCATAACGAGGGTTGTTCATGCGGTCGGCCATCGCATTGACCTCATCCGCCTCAAGCCGATGCTCCTCGCGATGCGCCTCTCGATGCCAATCAACCGCCGGCGTGCTGGTTTGACGCATCAGCCATGTTTCAAAAATCCGATGATTCCGCACGACCTGCAGCGCGTATCTTCTTCCCGTTTCAGAAAGCTGATGCGCATCGCCCGCCGCGACCAACAAGCCGCGAGTCCGCAATTCACCCAAGGCCGTCGCCGCTTCCTCGCGCGATTTTCCCATCGCGCCGGCCAAGCTCTCGAGCGTCGCGCCCCTACCAGCCTCGTCGCAGTCAAAGGCATGCTTGAGGGCATCCTCCAACAAAACCCTCAAGGCACCGGGCGCTTCTCTGGTGAATCCGTCCATCACTTGTCGTGAGATCATTGGACCGACCACAAGCCATTCGCAAGGGGAAACCAAAATCGCGTCATGCGGCCGACCCGTCCGGTACCGGGATCGCCTCGCACACCTCACGCCAGCCGGGGAAATTCCACTGATTCGGAAAGCCTCGGCACTGGATCGGCTTCACGGCCTGAATC
>CAYQRP010000265.1:0-2055 GCA_964419815.1 uncultured Luteolibacter sp.
AAATCACCGATGAAGGCGTTGCCCGACCCGAAAGAGAGGCTGTAACCGCAAAGCCACCACAGTGGGGTGACCACACAGGCGATTCCAAGGCACTGTGCCAGCACCGAGAGCACGTTCTTGCTGCGCACCAAACCACCATAGAACAAAGCCAGGCCGGGCAGGGTCATGAACAAAACCAGCGCGGTGCTGACCATTTGCCAGGCGTTTGCTCCCGGTCCGGGTCCGGCCACGAGCGAATCCGCGCCGCTCGCCTTTTCGGGCCGCGGCACGTTGTTCATGTAAGCCTCAAGATCAGCCAAGCGCTCCTCGATGGTCGGCTGGGCCTTGGTCGCCGATTCCTCAGCAGAAATGGGCAAAGTCATCGTGAAACATGCCAAAATCAGGCAGGCGGCGGTCAAAAACGATCGAAAACAGGGCATTAGCTTGGAGTTCATGGGTTGGGTGGTTGATGGGTTGAAGGCAAAACAACCGGGTCATTGGGACTCCGGTCTGAGGGTCAGAAGCACATTTAATGCCATTATTTTTAAAATCCACAGCCCGAAACCCAAACGCCCCGACCAAGATCGTTCCAGAAAATCGACACAAAAAAGGAGCGGGCCCTCTCAGACCCGCTCCATACCGATGATATATCCAAACCAGCACTTAAGCCCTGCTGTCGTTGTAGGCGGGAGCACCATGCTCGGCCACATCCAGACCTTCGTGCTCTTCTTGCTCATCCACACGCACGCCCATGATGAGCTTGATGATGTAGAAGAGAAGGAAGGAGGTGATGAAGGCAAAGGCAGACACGGACAGGGTACCGATCAACTGAACCCCGAGGCTCTTGGTGCCAAAGATCGCGGGAGCAAGTGTTCCGAAAATGCCGCACACGCCATGCACGGAGATGGCACCCACTGGATCGTCCACTTTGATTTTGTCAAAGAAGAGAACCGAAAGCACCACCAGCAGTCCAGCGATCAATCCGATCAGAACGGACGCCACAGGCGTGACATCGTCGGCCCCTGCAGTGATACCAACGAGACCAGCAAGCATGCCGTTGAGCATCATCGAAAGGTCTGGCTTCTTGAGCACTGCCCAGGAGGTCACCATCGAGCCGATGCCACCAGCAAAACCAGCCATCGCGGTGGTCACAAAGACCCGGGAGACCGACTGCGGATCAGCAGAGAGGACGGAGCCGCCATTGAATCCGAACCAGCCGAGGAACAGGAGGAAGACTCCGATGTTGGCAAGCGGGAGGTTGTGAGGGAGGATTGGCTTGGCGCCATCCTTGGTGTACTTGCCCGCGCGGGGCCCAAGAACCAGCACCGCGGCCAGCGCAGCGAATCCGCCGAAGGCATGAACCAAGGTGGAACCCGCAAAGTCGTGGAAACCAAGCGTGTTGAGCCAGCCGTATCCCCATTTCCAAGATCCGGTGATCGGGTAAAGGAAGGTCACCAGCACCGTGGCGTAAATCATGAAGCTCTTGAGCTTGACCCGCTCGGCAACCGCACCCGAAACGATGGTGGCGGCAGTGGCGGCAAACATCGCCTGGAACAGGAAATCCGTCCAGTAGGTCATCGGACCCGTGGCGTAAGCCGTGGTCATGTTGGCAACCTGCCCCGCATCGTCGAAGGAGTTGGCGATCGGGCTACCAAGCGCGAAAAAGTCTTTCGACACACCCGCTTCCCAGCCCGGATACATTCCGTTGAAACCGTAAAACATGTATCCAATCGCACCGATGCACACGATGAACACATTCTTGAAGAGAATGTTCACCGTATTCTTTTGCTGACACATCCCCGACTCCACACAGGAGAAACCGAGATGCATGAGGAATACTAGGGCAGCCGCGATCATGATCCACAGGTTGTTGGCCAAGAAGCCTGCGTATTCAGGGCTCGCCTTGAATGCCTCGTAATCCGCATAGGCCGGGGCCTCTTCGGCTGCTTCCTCAGGAGCCGCCTGTTCAGCGGCTGGAGTTTCGGATGCCGATGGCTCGGCTGCAGGAGCCTCGACCGCAACCTCGACGGGTGCGATTTCCGCGTCCTGCGCGTAAGCGGAACCCGCTAGGGGGAT
>CAYQRP010000266.1:0-2046 GCA_964419815.1 uncultured Luteolibacter sp.
ACCTGACAGGTCGCACACCACTGAGCGGTGAAGTCAATGTAAACCGGTCTTTGTTCGGCGAGCAATTCGGTGACGCGCGATTCCGACCACGGCTCCCATGTGAGGTCTTTCGCTTCAGGTGGCTGGGCCAGCCAAATGCCCACGCCCGCAAAGATGATGACGGAAATGCCAGCAATCATGCGTATGCTTCGGGACTTGTGCGGCAAGTTCCAACGCCCGTGAATCCATGCCGCGATGGCGATGAGCGTGAGGCCAATGATCGGCGAGAGAAGGTTTTCCAAGCCGATTTGACCCGCATAGACCCAGAGCAAATAACCGGCGGTGGCGAAGAGTGGAAATGACATCGCCTGCTTGAAGCTCTCCATCCATGCGCCGGGGCGGGGCAGGATTTTCACAAGATTGGGAAAAATCGAGAGCGCGAGGTAAGGCAATGCAAGACCGATTGCCATTGCAGTGAAGGCAGTGAAAAATTGCATGGCCGGCAAAGCAATCGACGCGCCGATGGCGGTTCCAAGAAACGGCGCTGAGCACGGAGTCGCAACGAGTGTGGCAAGCACGCCGGAAAACAACGAGCCGACGATGCCTTGCTTTGATTGCAGGGATCCGCCAATCGAAGTCGCACCGGCGCCGATCTCAAAAACTCCGAAGAGGTTCAGCGCGAGGACAAACATCAGCAACATCAGGCCAAGCACCACCCAAGGGTTTTGCAGTTGATAACCCCAGCCAATGCTTGAACCACCAGCCGCCTCGCGCGCCAGAAACAGAATGCCGCTCAGCACACCAAACGAAATCAGCACGCCGAGAGCGAAAGCCATGCCGTGCAGCGCAACCTTGCGCCGATCCGCCCCCGCCTGTTGCACGAAGCCCATGATCTTGAGACCGATCACCGGAAACACACAAGGCATGAGATTGAGAATGAGTCCGCCAAGAAACATGCCGCCGAGAATCGCCAAAAACGAACTCCCTTGCTTTGGTGCGAGCTCGGTTGTCATCGATTCGATTGGTGTGACATCGACGCGCATGGCTCGACTGCCAAGAAGGATGCCGGAAACTTCGTTGCCTTGCGGGATCGCTTGATCGAGCGCGTTTTTTTCCGCGCGTAGCAGGCGAATCGTCCAAGCGTTGCCATCGCGGGTGATGGATCCTCCGTCGCCAGCGGAGCGGATGAACGCCTGATCAGGGATGAAGTCGTTGATTTCATCCGCATCGCTTGTCACGCGCAACACGATGTCTCTGCCATCGCTGCTTGCCTGCGGCGTGCCTGAAATTTTCTGCGGCAACTTTGCCCGTGCCTCAACAAACAATGGCGCTTGTGTCGAATCGATTTCGGAATTGTTGCCGACGCCGACCGTGATGCTGAATGATTGAGTTTCATTGATGCAGCTTTCGGAGCAAATTTGCCATGTCGCATCGGCTTGCAGTGTGGCGCTTGTTCCGCTCTCAAGATTTGGCGGAGTTTGAATTTCAACCAAAAAAACCGGACTGCCTTCGTAAATGAAACTTTTGCCGAGCAGGCCATCTTTCACCTTAGGCGCGGGCCATTGAATGGGTCCGGCGGAAAATCCGTCGGGCAGCGACCAGCGGATGGACGGACCTTCCTCGATGCCGCCCGAGTTTTGATAGTAGCTGTGCCAGCCTTGCGGGTGTTCGAGACGTAGCGCAAGGGTGAAAGGCTTGCCTGCTTCCAGTGTTTTGACTTCCGAAAGCAATGTCGCTTTGGTCCTCGGAGTATCAGCAGAAAATTCGAACTGCGCTGATGCGAAAAGACAAAGCGTGTAGAGCCATGCAAGGGTTGTGCGGCCAATCATGTCGCTAACGAAACGCAAATTGCGCCGAGTGGCAAATACACATGTGGCGTGATGTTCCGATATTTTTCGATCAGTCTTTGATTTTGATGTTTGCGGTGGGTTTTTTCGCTATCGCGGATTTTCGACATGGTTGCAAAAAAGCCGGACAGGTTTCCCTGCCCGGCTTGATGATTGATGGGATGCGCGGCGACCGGTGATCGCCGCCACGATGGATTACATCATGCCGCCCATTCCGCCC
>CAYQRP010000267.1:0-2023 GCA_964419815.1 uncultured Luteolibacter sp.
ACCTCAACGACCTCTATCGTCGCGTCATCAACCGCAACAACCGCCTCAAGAACCTCCTGCTGCTCAAGACTCCGGAGGTCATCATCCGCAACGAGAAGCGCATGCTTCAGGAAGCGGTCGATGCCTTGTTCGACAACGGCCGCCACGGCCGTGCGGTCACCGGCGCCGGCAACCGTCCGCTCAAGTCGCTCTCCGACATGCTCAAGGGCAAAGGCGGTCGTTTCCGTCAAAACCTTCTCGGCAAGCGCGTCGACTACTCGGGCCGCTCGGTCATCGTTATCGGTCCCGACCTCAAGCTCGGCCAGTGCGGTCTTCCCAAGAAGATGGCGCTCACGCTGTTCGAACCTTTCATCATCCGCCGTCTCAAGGAGCTTGGCTATTGCCACACCGTGCGCTCGGCCAAGAAGATGATCGATCGCAAGACGACCGAAGTCTGGGACATCCTCGCGGAAGTCACCAAGGGTCACCCGATCCTCCTCAACCGCGCTCCCACGCTGCACCGCCTGTCGATTCAAGCCTTCGAACCAAAACTCATCGAAGGTGAGGCGATCCGCGTTCACCCGCTGGTTTGTACCGCTTACAACGCCGACTTCGACGGCGACCAAATGGCGGTTCACGTTCCTCTTTCCGTCGAGGCGCAGATGGAGTGCCGTCAGTTGATGTTGGCACCCAACAACATCTTCTCGCCCGCTTCGGGTCGCCCGATCACGGTGCCTTCGCAGGACATCATTCTCGGCACCTACTACCTCACTTGGGCGCCGGTGCGCACCCAGAAGGATCGCGAAAAGGCCGAGCACCTGCCGCTTTTCGAAAACTCATCCGAAGTGGAATTCGCAATCGCCTCGCGCAAGATCGAATACCATTCGTGGATCCGCCTCCGCAACCCCGACCACGGCAAGGACACGGTCTTCGGCTACAAGGGTGAGGAGCTTTCGGACAAGGACCGCAAGGACCTCACGCCGCTCGAAGCCGCACTGCGCGAAGGCAAGATCATCGAGACCACTCCCGGTCGCGTCCGCTTCAACGAGATCTGGCCGTCCGGCGTTGGTTTCATCAACCACAATGTCGGCAAGAAGCAGATCGGTGAAATCATCTGGCGCTGCTATCAGGTCGCCGGCAAGAAGAAGACCGTCGAAACTCTCGACGAGCTCAAGGTCCTCGGTTTCAAGGAAGCGACCCGCTCCGGCACCTCGATCGGTATCGTCGACATGGTGATCCCCGAAGAAAAGGGAGAGGTCATCAAGAAAGCCTACGAAGAGGTCGAAAAGGTCACCAAACAGTACCGCAACGGTGTCATCACCGACGGCGAGCGCTACCAGAAAGTCGTCGACATCTGGACCGGCGCAACCGACCAGATTGCCAACGCGCTCTATCGCAAGATCGAGCACAACGATGGCAAGTCGAAGGCATCGCCGCTCTTCATGATGGTCGACTCCGGCGCACGGGGCAACAAGTCGCAGATCAAACAGCTCGGCGGCATGCGCGGCCTCATGGCCAAGCCCTCGGGTGAAATTATCGAGCGTCCGATCATTTCGAACTTCCGCGAAGGCCTCTCGGTGCTCGAGTACTTCATCTCAACCCACGGTGCGCGCAAAGGTCTCTCCGACACCGCGCTCAAGACCGCCGACTCGGGATACATGACCCGCAAGCTGGTCGATGTCGCCCAGGATGTGATCATCACCGGTCAGGATTGTGGCACTGCCAACGGCATCTATGTTTCCGCCATCTACGACGGCGACGAAGAGACCGCTTCGCTCGCGACCCGCATCTACGGCCGCGTCTCCTGCGAGCAGATCAAGGACCCGGTCACCGGCGAGACGATCGTCGATGTCGACGATGTGATCAATGAAGTGCAAGCCAAGTCAGTCGAGCGCATCGGCGTGCAAAAGCTCAAGATCCGTTCGGTGCTCACCTGCGAATCCGATCGCGGATGCTGCGCCAACTGCTACGGCCTCAACCTTGCGACCGGCCTGCCGGTGAAAATCGGCGAAGCGGTCGGCATCATCGCCGCCCAGTCGATCGG
>CAYQRP010000268.1:0-2021 GCA_964419815.1 uncultured Luteolibacter sp.
AAGTGATTTTGAACGAAAATTATCCAAGGGATGGCGAGTTTTCGTAGAACCCGAAATAGCGTCGCGCATTGTGATAGCAGACGTCGGCGACGAGGTGCCCGACGAGTTCAAAATCGTTGGGCAGCAAACCGTTTTCCATGTCGTTGCCGAGCATGTTGCAAAGGATGCGGCGGAAGTATTCGTGACGCGGATATGAGAGCAGCGAGCGGCTGTCGGTGAGCATGCCGACGAAGCGGCTCAGGAGGCCGCAATTCGAGAGCGCGTTGATTTGCATTTCGATCGCTTCCTTCTGGTCGAGGAACCACCAGCCGCTGCCGAACTGCAGCTTGCCGGCGGTGGAGCCATCTTGGAAGTTGCCGATCATCGCGGCGAACGCGTAATTGTCGGCGGGATTGAGGTTGTAAAGAATCGTGCGCGGCAGTTTGCCATCGGACTCGAGGCGATCGAGGTAGCGCGACAATGATTGTGCCTGGGGCCAGTCGCCGATGCTGTCGAACCCCGTATCCGGCCCGAGCGTGCGCACGCCCCGCGAGTTGTTGTTGCGCAGAGCTCCGAGGTGAAGCTGCTTGGTCCAATTTTTTTCGGCGTCCAAGCGACCCGTGAAGAGCATGACATTGCCCATGAAGCGCTGAACTTCCTCATGCGTGACGACTTCGCCTGCGCGTGCCTTGCTGAAAATTTTTGCGGCCTCCTCATCGCTGGCAAATTCGCCCGGGCAGAATTCAAGCCCGTGATCTGAGAGTCGTGCGCCGTTGGCGTGGAAATAATCGTGGCGCTGACGCAGTGCGTCGAGGAATCCAATGAAAGATGAGGTATCTCCACCCGAGCGTTCGGCCAGCAAGTCGCACCACGCGTTGAACGCGTGAGAGTCGCCAATTTTCATCGCCTTATCGGGACGGAAGGTTGGCAAAATTTTCGTAGGGTAGTTGGGTTGACTCGCGATTTCCTGATGCGATGCGAGGGTGTCGGTGGGGTCGTCGGTGGTGCAAACGACCTCGACTTGGAATTTTTTCAGAATGCCCGTGGCAGAAAAATCCGGCTTGGCGAGTTGGCGGTTCGCTTCGTCCCAGATTTCGCGCGCGGTGTCGGGCGAGATCAGGCAATCGATGCCGAAGTAGCGTTTCAGTTCGAGATGGCTCCAATGGTAAAGAGGATTTCGCAGCGTGTGTGGCACGGTCTTGCACCACGCGAGAAATTTTTCATAGGGCTCGGCTTTGCCCGTGCAAAATTCTTCCGCAACTCCATTGCTGCGCATCGCGCGCCATTTGTAGTGGTCGCCTTCCAACCAGATCTCGGCCAGGTCGGCAAAGCGCCTGTCGCGAGCAAGGTCATCGGGCGAAAGGTGGCAGTGGTAATCGATGATCGGCAGCTGCTCCGCCACCTCATGATAAAGTCGACGTGCCGTCGCACCTTGGAGCAGGAAATCCTCGTGGATGAAGTTCATGTGAATGGTGGGATTTTTTGGTTGGTATTCACCAAGGGTCAGCGCACCACACGGGCGCTGCCGCCCTTCATGAGTTTTTCCACTTCCTTGCGAGTCGCCATCGATGTGTCGCCTGGAGTTGTCGATGCGAGTGCGCCGTGAGCTGCGCCGTAATCGACCGCCGATTGCGCGTCGTTGTGCTCAAGAAATCCGAAGCAAAGCCCGCTGGCAAAGCTGTCACCACCGCCGACGCGATCAAGGATGTCGAGCTCGGGGTACTGGCGGCTTTCGTAAAATTTTCCATCATGCCAGCAGATCGCGCTCCAGTCGTTGCGCGATGCGGTGATCACGCGGCGCAGGGTCGTTGCGGCGACTTTGAAGTTCGGATATTCTTTCACCGCGGTTTCGATCATGCGCTTGAAGGCATCGGTCTCGATGCTGCTCAGGTTGTGGTCAACGCCCTCGACCTCGAAGCCGAGCGATGCGGTGAAATCCTCCTCGTTGCCGATCATCACATCGACGTGCTTGGCAATTTCGCGGTTCACCTCGCGGGCCTTGGACTGACCGCCGATCGACTTCCACAAAGAAGGTCGGTAGT
>CAYQRP010000269.1:0-2016 GCA_964419815.1 uncultured Luteolibacter sp.
AATGCTCTAGCCCCTCGGCGCATAGACCTGCGCCGATCGCGATGGACTGTAAATGCGCATGACGCCTTCTTCGTCGACCGGATAAACAACCGACGGATCCATTCTCCCGTGCCCACCAAAACTACCTTGATCGGAATCCAACACCAACTTATGCGCATCAACGGTGCCGACATTTAGCGGATATCCGAAAGGCGATTCACCCACCGAGAAATTGAAAACGAAAATCAGGTTCGCACGCTCGGCGACGAGAATTTTTTTTGCCTGATCGATGTGCAGGCAGCGCGCCGGGGCGGATTCAAGGAATCGAGTGCGCGTGGCAAGCCCGACAAGTTCACGATCGAAATCGGCAAGCCAGCGGTATTTCAACGAAGGATCGTCGACCAAAGACCACTGACGGCGGCAATAGTGGTAGGACCAGCCGTTGCCTTCGCGCGGGAAATCGAGCCATTCGGGATGACCGAACTCATTGCCCATGAAATTGAGCCATCCCTCACCGCCGATGGCCATCGTGAAGAGGCGGATCATCTTGTGCATGGCGATGCCGCGTTCGATCACCGGGTGCGGATCATCGAGCGACATGTGCCAGTACATTTCCTGATCCATCAGGCGAAAGGCCAGGGTCTTGTCGCCGACGAGCGCCTGGTCGTGACTCTCAGCGTAGGCAATGTTCGCCTCGCCCAGTCTGCGATTGGCGAGCACGCCCCACAATTCGCCGAGATCCCAATCCTCGTCGCGGCGGTGCTTGAGCAACTTGATCCAATAATCGGGAATGCCCATTGCCAGACGGTGCGTGAAGCCTACGCCACCTTCATCGATCGGACGGCACAGCCCGGGCATGCCCGACATGTCTTCGGCGATGAGCAGCGCATCGGGCCTCAGCTCGCGCGCAAGCCGCGTGGCAAGCTGCAGGTACAGAATCGCATCCTCATCGGCATCGCCGCCAAAGTAATCATCGTAGGATCCAAAAGCCCGATTGCCACGCGAGTGGTAGAGCATCGAGGTGACCCCGTCGAAGCGAAAGCCGTCGAAGCGAAATTCCTCAAGCCAATAGCGGATGTTGGAAAGCAGGAAATGCCGCACCTCGGGACGACCGTAGTCGAAGCATTTGGAATCCCAGGAAGGATGATCCCCGCGCGCACCGGCATGAAAATACTGATGACCCGACCCGTCGAAATCATTGAGACCCTCGGCGATGTTTTTGACCGCGTGCGAGTGGACGATGTCGAGCAGGACCGCGATGCCGAGTCCGTGCGCGGTGTCGATGAGGTGTTTCAAATCATCGGGCGTTCCAAAGCGTGAGCATGGGGCAAAAAATGACGAAACATGATATCCGAAGGAGCCGTAATACGGATGCTCCTGCACCGCCATGAGTTGCACGGTATTGTATCCAGCCGCCGCAATGCGCGGCAGCACGCTTTCGGCAAATTCCCGATAGCCATGCACTCGCGGTTCCTCACCCGCCATGCCGACGTGCGCCTCATAAATCAGCGGCACGCCGACCTTCACCGTTTCATGCTTCCATTGATACTTGGGCGGCGACCACAGCTCGCCGGAATAATCATTCGTCTCGGGATCCTGCACCGCCCTCCGAATGCAGGCGGGAATGCGATCGCGGCGCGAACCGTCGGCACCGATCACGTGCAGTTTTACTCGCTGACCCTGTGACATGGCATTTGCCGGAAGCTTCAATTCCCAGACGCCGCCCTGCCCCATGGCGAGCGGATGCGTGCCGCGATCCCAGCCATTGAAATCGCCCGTTAAAAATACCGCTTGGGCCGCAGGCGCCCACTCGCGCACCTGCCATGACCCGTCCGAAGGATCCAGATTCACACCAAAGCGACGATGCGCATCGGCATGCGCACCCAAGGAGCCGAATTCATGTTCGATCGCTGCCAGTTCGCTCTCAAACCTCGCCATGCGCCGCTGGATCGCCGCCTCGTGCGGCTCGAGCCACGGATCGTCGGCCACCAATTTCGGTCTCGCCCGCATCGCGATCCACCATGACGCAAAGCTCTC
>CAYQRP010000270.1:0-2012 GCA_964419815.1 uncultured Luteolibacter sp.
AAAATTCGCCTCATTGCGAGAATTTTGCGCTCGTGATGGTGCGGAGGGGTGAGCCAGTCGGCGCGGTCCGGATTTTTCGTGCCATGTCGCAGAATTTCTGCATTCTCTCGCCGCGCGCCGCCGCATTCATTTTTCTGCCATGTCCACCGAGTTGACCCGTAATTTTTCGATCATCGCCCACATCGATCACGGCAAGACCACGCTTTCCGACCGCCTCTTGGAGGCAACGAGCACAATCACCCAGCGCGAAAAGCAGGACCAGCTGCTCGATGCGATGGATCTCGAGCGCGAGAAGGGGATCACCATCAAGTCGCATCCGGTGGCGATGGAGTACAAGGCGAAGGATGGAAAAACCTACAAACTCAACCTGCTCGACACGCCGGGCCATGTGGATTTCTCCTACGAAGTCTCGCGTTCGCTCGCAGCCTGCGAGGGAGCTATCCTCATGGTCGATGCCGCCCAAGGCGTCGAGGCGCAGACGGTTGCCAACCTGCACCTCGCGACGGAACAAAACCTCACGATCATTCCGGTCCTCAACAAAATCGACCTCCCTGCGGCCGATGTGCCGAAGTGCAAAAAGCAACTCGAGGACATTCTTTGCATTCCAGCCGAGGACTGCATCCCGGCTTCGGCCAAAGGCGGCATCGGCATCGACGACATTCTTGAAGCAATCGTCGCGCGCATTCCCGCGCCCAAAGATTATCCCGATGGCCTGCTGCGATGCTCGGTTTTCGATTCGCTCTACGACACTTATCGTGGCGTGGTTTCCTATGTCCGCGTGTTTTCGGGCACCGTGAAAAAAGGTCAGCGCGTGCGACTCTTTGCGACCGACAAGGTCTACGAAGTCAAGGAGGTCGGTGTCTTCACGCCGAAAATGAGCGCGCGAGAGAAGTTGGTGCCTGGCGATGTCGGCTATGTGATCGCCAACATGAAGTCGGCCAGCGAAGTGAAGATCGGCGACACGATGACCGATTCGACGCACCCATGCCCAGAGGCCTTGCCGGGCTATAAGGAAATCCAGCCGATGGTTTTCTCGGGCATTTATCCGGTCGATTCTTCGGACTACGAGCAACTCAAGACAGCGATGGCAAAGCTGCAGATCAATGATCCGGCTTTCACTTATCAGCAGGAAAGCTCCACCGCGCTCGGCTTCGGTTTCCGCTGCGGTTTCCTCGGGCTTCTGCACATGGAGATCATCCAAGAGCGCCTGCGCCGTGAGTTCGACATGGATGTGATCTCGACCTACCCATCGGTCATTTATCAGGTCACCCTCACCGATGGCACCGAGCTGATCGTCGACAACCCGACCCTTTTCCCCGAGACCCAGACAATCCAGGAAATCCGCGAGCCGATCGTCAATGTCTACATCATGGTCCCCGGCGAGTACATCGGCGACATGATGCAACTGGTGCTAGAAAAACGCGGCGATGTCACCAACACCGAGACCATCGACGACATGCGCGTGATGCTTTCCTGCGTGCTGCCGTTGGCGGAAATCCTCGTCGACTTCAACGACAAGCTCAAATCGATGACCCGTGGCTACGGCTCGATGGACTACGAACACTCAGGCTATCGCGCTGCGAAAATGGTCAAGATGGACATGCTCATCGCCGGTGATCCGGTCGAGGCTTTTTCGACGATCGTGCACCGCGACAAGGCCGAATCCTACGGCCGCGCGCTGGCGCTAAGGCTCAAGGAGGTGATCCCTGCGCATCTCTTTGTGGTGGCAATCCAGGCCGCAGTCGGCGGCAAAATCGTCGCCCGCGAATCGATTTCCGCGATGCGAAAAAATGTCACCGCGAAATGCTATGGCGGCGACATCACCCGCAAGCGCAAGCTCCTCGAAAAACAAAAAGAGGGCAAAAAGAAGATGAAGATGTTTGGCAAGGTCAATATTCCGCAGGACGCCTTCATCAAGGTGCTCAAGAGCGGGGACTGATGGGGGCTCGGATCACGACAAGCAGGCTGTCATTCTTTCACTTTGCTGATAGAAGTTTTCCATGTCCGAAAGC
>CAYQRP010000271.1:0-2011 GCA_964419815.1 uncultured Luteolibacter sp.
GGGGGCGCGACCTCGCGTATGGGGCGCCCATCGATCAATGGCGAGCGATCAATCACAGGGGGCGCCTCAGGTCCATCCGCCTTCTGGTAGGTCCATTTACCTCCGACCCATTCGATCGGGCCGGAGGCTTGCAGGACTTTTTCTTCGGGGTAGGCAACCGGGCTGAGGCCGAAGCGACGGGTGAACTCATACCCTTGGGCTCGGAAGTCTTCGAGGGAATTGCCCGAGGTGCTGATGGCGACCTCGAAGGTTTTGTTGTAATGCTCGACCAGCTCTTCATCGCTGTACTCAGCGAGTTTTTTGAATTTGATGTGCAAGAAGATGGTTTCGGCATCGCGGAAGGTATCAAGCAGTTGGATGATTTTTTTCATGAGCTTATGCGGGTGTGTGTTTTGATGGCAGGGTGTGGCGCAGTTGTGCGTTGACCGAGTCTTGTGCTTTCTTGAAATAGCCGCGGCGTTTCTCGTGGTAATCGAGCAGGGCGCTTTCAACGGCCTCCAGATCCTTGGCGTCGAAATCAAAGGGCCTTTCCGGTGTCGGGCCATCGAGTGATTTCCATTCACGCCTGGACGGCTCGAAAAAGAGCGGCCCCTTGTCCTCGTGCCAGCATTGGATGGTGGCCGAGCCAATTACCGTCTTGAGACGCAGATTGATCCCTGGCGCGACCGCAAGCAGGCGGTTGTTGAAGGTGCTCTTGCGCCGCGCTTGTTTCAGGTGCTTGAGCGCCTCGACGATGTCGGGATCGATTTGCTCCCAGGGCAGATCATTTTTTCCGAAGTGCCCGTAGGTAGCGGTCTGACTGTAGATCGGTCGCTTGAGTCCGAGCTTGCGAATGATGCCTTGGGGCGTGAGGTCGAAGAGCGCGAAGACCTTTGATTCGATCAAGCGGTCCCAGACGATGCCAGTGTTGTGCGTATCGATCAGCAGCGATGTGGGCTCAGCTACTCCGATGGCGTAGGAGATCTGGACCGTGCAACGCTTGGCGAGTCCGGCAGCCACCACATGCTTGGCAACATAACGCGCGGCATAGGCCCCCGAGCGATCGACCTTGGTCGGATCCTTTCCCGAGAAGGCCCCTCCCCCGTGCGGGCAACTGCCGCCATAGGTATCGACGATGATCTTGCGCCCGGTGAGGCCAGTATCTCCGTGCGGACCGCCGACAATGAAGCTGCCGGATGGATTGACCAGGAATTCAGGCGTGCTGCCGGGGAAGTACTGGTCGAGTACGGGTTGAATAATTTTTTCGATGACCGTCTGCCTGATCTCCTGTTGCCCGACACTTGGATCGTGCTGGGTCGAGAGCACGACTTTTTCGATCGCGATCGGGACTTCACCCTCATAGCGGATGGTGACTTGGCTTTTGGCATCGGGCCTGAGCCACGGGATGCTGCCGTCCTTGCGGAACTTTGCCTGAGCTTCCACAAGGCGATGGGAAATCAGGATCGGCAGGGGCAGGAGCTCGGGGGATTCGTCCGTGGCGTAGCCAAAGACAAGGCCCTGATCGCCCGCCCCACCGTCGGCAACGCTTTCGTTGATTTCGCGGCTTTGCTCGTGGAGCAGGTTGTGGATGGTCGCTTTTTCCGCGTCGAATCCAAGTTCCTCGGCGGTGTAACCGATGTCGGTGATGACCTTGCGGGCGATCTTGTCGACATTGATGCAGGCGTTGGAGGTCACCTCGCCAGCGATGACGAGCTGGCCTGAAGTGATGAGGCATTCGCATGCGACTTTGGATTCAGGATCACGCTCGAGATAGGCGTCGAGGATGGCGTCGGAGATTTGATCCGCCACTTTGTCGGGGTGGCCTTCGGAGACGGATTCACTGGTGAATGGATAACTGATGTTGCTCATGGTCGTAATGTATTGGGGTTGTTGTGTTGGATCAGGGTTTGCTGAAGCGTGAGATGATGATGTCGCGTTTGCGGCGCGCTTGTGCCTCGTCGCGGGTGCCGAGGTTCACGCGCACTCGCTCGGCGGTGCCATCGGGTTTGTGGACGGTGCCGTGGAACCACCA
>CAYQRP010000272.1:0-1999 GCA_964419815.1 uncultured Luteolibacter sp.
TTTTCCCGCCTCACGAAGTGAGTCGATGGATTGTGAGTCGGCGCGTTTTGCGAGGCGTTTGCCGTGTTCGTCGGTGACGAGCGGGTGATGCAGGTAAATGGGTTCGGGTAGCTTGAGCAATGACTGAAGCAGACGATGGACATGTGTCGAATGAAGAAGATCTTCGCCGCGCGTGACGTGGGTGATGCCCTGGTATGCGTCGTCGACAACCACCGCAAGGTGGTAGGCTGGGCCGATGTCTTTGCGGGCGAGGATCACATCACCGAGCAGTGACGGGTCGACGCGTATTTTGCCAAAACGCAGATCGGTAAATTCGAGCGGACCGCAGAGGGTTGAGGCGAGTTGTGAATTGAGTCGCCAGGAATGGGCGATGCCAGAGGAAATTTTTTCCTGTCGATGGTTCGAATCAAGCGAGCGGCAGGTGCCAGGATAGGGCGGTCCGTCGGGGCCGTGTGGTGCATTGGTCATGCGCGCGGTTTCCGCGATGATTTCGCTGCGGGTGCAGAAGCACGGATAGATCACACCGATGGATTTGAGTTGGGTGAGGGCGGATTGATAGGCATCGCTGCGGGTGGATTGGCGCAGCGGCGTGTCGTCCCATGGAAGCCCGAGCCAATGCAGATCTTTCTCGATCGCTTCATAGAATTGCGACTTCACGCGCGGCGTGTCGATGTCTTCGAAGCGCAGCAGGAATCGGCCTTTGGAATTTTGTCGAGCCATCTCGCGGGCGACCCATGCGGCGTAGGCGTGACCCATGTGAAGGAGTCCGGTTGGGCTCGGTGCAAAGCGAGTGACGACAGCTGCGTCGCCGATTTCCGGGGAAAGGCCCTGGAGTTGCAAGGTCATGATGGGGATCAGGCCGTGACCGATGTAAGGTTTTGAAAATCTCTCGTGATCTCCGAAAATCTTTCATCAGCGATCACCGGACTTTCACTTGCTTCGGGTGCGCTTGGAAGTTTGATCCAGCTGCGGCATCCGCCGAAAGCGGTCGTGTAGGTGAGCTCCCATGGTTCGGCGAGTTGAAACACGCGGACAAGGGCGACATGGATGCTGCCGGAGCTCATGCCCTTGCCTTGCCAGTCGAAGCGCTCGCGCACGGTGGCTTCGGTAAGGATGTGGTAGGGGGCTAGTGCGACAACCTGCTGCCAATCGGTCAACGTGACCGCGTGGAGTGCTTCCACTCGGTGGGTGATGCAGACCGTGTCGCCTGTTTGCCATTCAGCGAGTGTCTCCACGCGGCCTTCGCGAACATGATCGGCCTGAGCGTGGAAGCGGGTGGGGAAAAGGAAGAAAGAATTGTGAGCAAATGAAAAACCCTCGCGGCCTTCGTGGATGCCACCTTTGCGCAGGATGACGCTTTGCCTGCCGCTGGCAAGGGCGTCACAGACGACCTGCCATTCCTTGAAGCCGGTGGTCGTATCCATAGAGCGCGAATCAGTTCAGGTCGTCGGCGGTGACCGATGTTTGCTCGCGGCTGCCGAGGATGCGTGCTTGAAGGACGACGCGTTCCGAGGCTGGGTCGAAGCGGTAACCGTGGCAATTCGGGCAGATGCTGGTGCCGCTGCCGACGATCGAATCACATCCTTCGCAGACTTTGTAGGCGCTGGGGTTGGAGGCGATTTTCGCGGCGGTGGCTGCGCGGTTGGGTGGAGCGGATTCGGGCATTGCGTTCAGAAAAAAAGCGGCACCGGCTGACCGGTCCGCTTGATTTTTTCAGTGGGTGCCGGTGGTTCCGGAATTTTATCACCTTAGGCGATCGCGGCCAGAGACTTTGAGGTCTTGCTCTTGAGGTTGGCGGCCTTGTTCGGGTGGATGAGGTTGCGCTTGGCAGCCTTGTCCACGGCGGAAGAAAATTCGGAGCTGGCCTTGGCAGCAGCTTCTTTGTCGCCGGCGGCGATGGCGGTGAGCGTCTTTTTGCGCAAGGTCTTGATGCGGCTCTTGGCGGCACGATTGCGCTCGGTGCGGACGATGGTTTGGCGGGCGCGTTTGATGGATGACT